>NZ_JANPGM010000054.1:0-8920 GCF_031423935.1 Chamaesiphon sp. VAR_69_metabat_338 | reverse complement strand
CCGAGGGTAATGGCAGCACTGCGCCCACCATGCCAGAGATGGGCGGCGACAGCGAGACAACCGAGAACATAGATAGCTACTACCCACGATTGGCTCATACTCGATCGCACGATCTGGGATAAATCTTCAGATCTCGTGCCGAGGATATTTGGCAGCCAAAATTGATAGAGATGGAGGACTAGAAATACTAAGATGACCGCGCCGAGCCAGCCCATCACTCGTGCTGGTTCGATCGTCAACCTCGAATTAACTGCATAGGGCGTACTCCGTTTCGATCGATTATCAACACCTAGAGCTATACCCTGGCCGATATGAACGATGAAACCACCCAGCACCAGCATCTCCAGCAGATGGAGTCCCCAATTCTGGCGGAATAATTCGGCAGTGCGATCGAATAACACCCCACCATCATTCGCCAAGATAGTAGCGTTGAGCGCAAGATGAACGCCCAAAAAGGCCATTAAAAATAGCCCAGTCGCCGCCATAATAACCTTACGACCGATCGAGGATGTATAGAAGTTAGATTGCATGTGGTGTTGGGGAATGGGCGAGTGAGGGATTGAGGGAACTTTCTCAATTAAAACGTAGTTCGCCGTCCGATCGCCTAATCAATTATCGATCGACCTCTAACTCTCAACGATCGACTCCTACCCCCCTCTACCCTCTACCCTCTAAAGCCTAAAGCCTAAAACCTCCCTACTGCACCAGCTTAGGCGCACGCGAAGTATCTTGTTGCAACGCTTCGACGATCGCCTCCGAGGCAGATGCACCGACTAAATTGAGCCGCAATGACGATCGATTACCAGCAGCGACGCCGACAGTCCCCGAACCTAGTCCAATTGGGGCGAGGGATTTGGCGTAGGCGGCACTCAGATAAGGCCGAAAGTCATTGCGGTTGCTTAAATGAGTTTGAAAAAAAGCGACGCTGAGTGCTTGGGCATAGGCTCTTGCCTGGGCTGGCTCGGGGCCAATTAGTCCATCGGAGACAGGGAAAGCACTCTGCTGAGTGGGATCGATATCCTGAGTCGAAAAGTGGGTGCCTTTCTCGACGATCGCCAGATACTTATCAGGCGTTTGCAGCCAGGTAAACGGATAGATTTGTTCGGGTATTGCTGGGGTAATAATATCATCGCTCCCGCCCATCAGGAAGACTGGTAACTGAATTTGACTCATGCCTCGGCGGCCAAAAATCGTACTATCGAGGGGGCTGATGGCAAAGATCGCCCGGACGCGGGGATCTTTGAGGGCATAATTTCGGGGTGGGAGTTCGTTGGCACGGCATTGGAGTAGCACCGACAGATTGAGCGATCGATTGGGGTTGCAGTCGCGCTTAACGCGATCGAAATCGATTTCGGCACCAGCGAGAGCTAACACCGTGTAACCGCCAAGGGAATGCCCGACTAGCCCCACATTTTGAAGGTCGAGTTGGCGCAGTGTGGGATCTGATTGCGATCGTCGCTGCAACTCATCGAGGACGAACGAGACATCGCGCGGACGTTCGAGCAATTCCGTCGCCATCGGCGGTGGTGCTGTATTTGCGAAATAATTCCGGAAGCGATTGGCATCGCCACCAACGTGTTCGACGACCGCCACCGCAAATCCATACGATGCTAGATGTCTGGCTAAGTAGGCATAAGTAGTGCGGTCTTCGGCTACGCCGTGGGAAATAACGATTACCGGCAAATTGGTAGCGGTTGTTTGTGGTAGATATAGATCCGCAGGCACCCGCCGCTGGCGCGATTCTCCAGAGGAGACGCTCCGCGAACGATCGAGCCAGTTGTATTGCCGTCGCTGCCATTGGACGCTACCCGCGCGACGCAGATCCAATGGGGTCGAAAAGTTTCTCTGGGTATCGGTTGTCGCTGTCGCCGCCAAGCGATCGAGTGTGGCGACTGTGCGATCTCGCCGTTTATACAATTCGGTGAGGTTGTCATAAATTGTAAATACTTCCGCCAAATTGAGATTGACTTCCCGACTGGGAAACCGCCGCAAGAAGTTTAGTGGTGTCAACCCTGCTTTATCCCGCGCCGCTCGCACTAGTGCCGTGCGAATCGATTGGGAACCATTGCGCCGTCCATCGGCTTGAATCGAATCCCCAATCCGATCCAGGAGCCTCAAGACGAGCGGTGCCCGCGTCAACTGATTGACATACGTTGGAGTCGTCTCAAATCTCTGGCGTAATGACTGCCGAAACTGTTGCAGTTGTGCGGGAGGCGTTTGCTTGGCGAGATCGGCATAAGCAGCCGGAATTTTGCCATCTGCGGCAAAGGCTTCGAGATCGCGCACCGATACGGACAAGTCTTTAAATGGGGGGAAATAAGCGGTAATTCGCTCGGCGGTGCGTCCCGGCAAGGGACTGGCAATGGTCGCCAAGGTAGCAATAGCCAATGCTTTGAGCCACAAAAGTTTAGAAGAACGGCGCGACATAAAATTGACGAAGGGAAGATTTAGATCGATCGCTATTTGACTGGCAACAGGCTAAACATCCAGAAGAGTTGTCAGGTAACTCTCGCCACTACCTTTGTGCTGTGATGTTTTTCCGCTGGGCATATCTAAATTCTAACGCGCGGTTTCAGGCTACAAACCGCAGAGCGAAAGTAATCTGTGGTCGATTCTAGGGATCGGGGTGGAAGTTTTAACGCAAAGGACGCAAAGGTTGGTGGTGCGGGACTGAGGTGATGAGTGGGTACCGCAAAGGACGCTAAGGGTTGCGATCGTTGCTCAATGTTGGCAGTCCTATACTCGAAACAATCTCTTGTGGCTATCGTCACTCATAGCATCAGCTTTGAGAGCTACTACTCGATCGGAACTAGAGGAATATTTATGAAATTTAAGTTAATCGCTGGTTCGATGTTGGCGACTGTCGCCACACTCGGTGCGCTCCAAGCCGCTCCTGTATCAGCACAGCTAGTCCCCGAACCGTGGGTCACTGTCGGTAGTAAAGATGGTAGCGTCAGCTATGGAGCTGGAGTCAAGATTTTCGATCTGGGCGCAGAAATTGCCACCGGCAAAGGCAAAACTGGCGTCGATGTGCTCAAATTTATTAGCTTGCCAGTCGTCTCTCCATTCGTGGGATTGGGGCTTTATGGCGGAGATGTTGCCTACTCTGGTGGCGTGCAGTTTAGCCCTGGTGGTAATACCTTTTTTGGCGTGGGTTATCATTCCATTCGCGGTATCAATGGTCAGGTGGGGATTAGGTTTTAGGTTTTAGGGAGGGAATAGGGAAGAGGGAAGAGGGAAGAGGGAATAGGGAATAGGGAATAGGGAATTTGGACGCAAGCGTCTCCCCGCTGTCTTGACTGAAATCGCGCTGAGGTTTCCTCAGCGTGATTTCAGTCGCTCCCCGCTCCCCGCAATGATTGCTAGAGTAGAGATAAAGTAACCTAACATCCCTCCTCAACATGTTGCTCAACCCGAACCAACGGCAAAAATTAGATGGTGGTAACGATCGAGAATTTTATGATACGCCGCGATTTGTGACTCATGTCGATACCGGATTTATCGATCGATTGACAAATCTCTACAGCGAACGGCTCAAGCCTGATACCCGGATCTTTGACATGATGAGTAGTTGGGTGTCCCATCTGCCAGCAGAAATGAAATTTGCCTATGTCCAAGGACATGGTTTGAACGAACAAGAGCTAGCCAAAAATCCGCGCTTCGATAGTTATTTCGTTCAAAATCTCAATCAAGATCTCCAGTTACCTTTAGAGGATGCGAGTTTTGATGCGGTATTAAATACTGTTTCGGTACAATATCTTCAGTATCCCGAAGCAATTTTTGCCGAGGTTTATCGAATTCTTAAGCCCGATGGGATCGCCATTTTCAGCTTCTCCAATCGGATGTTTTATAACAAAGCGATCGCAGCTTGGCGTGATGGGAGCGAATCAGATCGGGTGAAGTTGGTCGAGAGTTATTTCAAATCGGTACCTGGCTTTAGTACACCCGAAACGATCGTCCAGGTCAGTCAAGCACCCGATATTTTGCGGTGGCTCGGTGCTGGTGGTGGCGATCCATTTTATGCCGTTATCGCGCGAAAAGTTGCTTAGAAAAGTCCGAGTTTTGCTAATGCTTGCGCGATCGCTTCCGTGCGACTTTTAACGCCCCATTTACTATAGATATTTTCTAAATGCTTGCGAATCGTACTGGGGTGTACGCTTAACTGGACAGCGATCGCTTTATTATCTTTGCCCTGCATTACTAATGCTAATACTTCAGTTTCGCGCTGACTTAAGCCCAATAATGCTAGGGAATTCAGTGAAGAGATTGTTTGTTCTTCTAAGAGTAGTAGATACCGCGCTCCAGGTGATTCAATTATCAATCGGATTGTCAATTCTCGACCATCTTGTTGGATTCTCAGTGGCAAACAAGCTGCTGGTAGATCGGGATTTTGCATCAAACAGGTAACTTGATATTTGACCCACGATCGCAACCGATCTGGTAGCTGCAGCCAGCAAGTAGCTTTTTCAAAATAGGTTTCTAGCCAAATTATTGCTTGTGGGGCGATCGATGTTATCCGCACATTACCATCTAACACAATCGCGCCGAGCTGATGTAGCGATTGCCGAACGAGATTGAGATCTTGTTGTAATTGGTGATATTGTTGGACATTTGTATATGCCTGAGACAAGTGTGGACGTAATAGATTGAGGATTAATCGATCGCGTTCGGTAAAACTGCGGCTGGGACGGCTGAGGATAAATCCCGCCAGAGTTGTATTCGATCGAGCAAGTTCGCCCCATTTTACGGGTGTCACATCTGGCAGAAACAATAAAGTTTGGTCTTCTATATGCAGCGGTCTGAGAAACTGCTGATAGAGACTTTCTCGACTATGAAGTTCTGACTGCGTGATGAAATCAGAAAGTTTATAAGCTCCATTGAGAGTCTGGGGCATATTTTGGGCAATCGGATGGTTCTGACGATCTTCGGCTAATACTTTGGTTAGTACATCTATTGATGCCGAAGGAAGAGTCGGAAAGTTAGGAAGATATGTCAGGCAAATTTGACCCGTTCGAGTGTTTGTCAAATGAAATAATGGAAGATCGCTAGCAACCAGCCGATCGACGATCGATAATACCGTCACTCCAAAAGTATCCAGATATTGCAGCGCGTAGAGCTGTTGAATGCTTTGATTGAGTTGCTCGATATCCTCGATCGACAATGATTCCATCAGCTTGAAGTTGGCACGAATCTTGAAACACTAATTGAATTAATTAGATGCTTCTTATGATAGTAACATAAAACCTTACAGCCTCATGATTCAAATGACAAATTGACTTTTTTAGTGATGCAAATTATTTTGATAGCTAATATATCTGAATTAGAATCGAAATAAAATTCATACTTTTAACAGGTAAGCATCTAAATATGCCCAAGATTCTTGTATCAAAAATAGCTGCGATCGGCAATTTGGCGATCGGTAGTGTTGAAGCGATTGTTGCATTCATAGGTAGCTGTCCGATGGCTCGATTTCTCAACCATACATCGACTTCTGTCCCCGAACCATTGACCGTTATTGTTACTGTCCTTGGCAGTGGGGCAGCTTTGGCAATGAGGAAGAGATCCAAAGCAATGAACAAAATCTAGTTGCAGATAGTCTCGATCTCAAAGTCCTCAACAAAAAGGTGCTCGAAAACTTTACATTCGAGTGGGTCAAATGACGAATTGATTCAACCAGACAGGTCATGTAATGTATTATGTATTGAGAGCAAATATACATCAAAACATCGATATCTGCATATATTTCGATCGTTTTATGTTAGGAACCAAACACCTAACTATCTAACAAACAGGGTTTATTGACAACAGCGATCGAGCATCATTCTCGATCGCTTTTTATCGAACCTGTCGATTGGTTAGTTAGCGATCCTTAGGCTTTTTATGCTGCTTGAAAATTGCCGCTGCTAAATCTTTGATAATACCGCGCCAACCAAAACCAACCCAGGGTAGCAGCCAAGCAAATAAGGCCAGAACTGAATCCATATGGGCTTGACCGGCATTACCAGTGACTGATGAATCCAGATACAAAGTACCAGCAGCGACCGCCAAACCGATCGCGCAAGTGCAGATAAAATAGATATTTGTTTTTTGGCTCGACCCGATTAATACCGAAATCATTAGGCCGATCGTGCCAAATAGCAAGTTGCCAATAATTAACTCATGAATTAGCGCGTAATTGCCTTTGCCAACGATCGACGTGTAGTCGATGCGACCGAGATATTTGGATTCGTTCAGGAGCCAGATGATGACGTAGCCCAGATAAAGGAAGCGGTACAGATGATTCACGATCGATCGATATCTCCAGGGTTAAGCCAAGCCATGAGTGTTGGCATAGCTCCAGACGGTATTTTCGAGGAGCATCGTCACCGTCATCGCCCCCACGCCACCAGGGACGGGGGTAATCCAACTGGCAATCTCTTTAACTGCCTCAAAGTCTACATCGCCGACTAAGCGCGATTTACCAGTTGTCGGATCGGTGAGGCGATTGATGCCGACATCGATGACGACGGCACCAGGTTTGACCATCTCTTTGGTTATCATCTGGGTTCTCCCGACAGCCGCAATGAGGATATCGGCTTGGCGACAGACTGCTGCTAGATCGGGCGTGCGCGAATGAGCGATCGTCACTGTGGCATCAGCAGCGAGCAGCATTAATGCCAACGGCTTGCCAACCAAGATACTCCGCCCGACGACGACCGCATGTTGGCCGCCAATAGCGATCTGATATTCGGCTAATAGGCGCATCACGCCTGCTGGCGTGCAACTTTGCAGTCCGGGTTCCCCTCTGACCAATTTACCCAAATTGAGGGCATGGAGGCCATCTACGTCTTTGTGCGGGGCGATTTCGTGGAGGAGAGCTACCGAGTCGAACCCGTCGGGTAGCGGCAACTGCACCAGAATCCCATCGACGCGATCGTCGGCATTGAGTTCGTGAATGATGGTGGTGAGTTTTTCCTGAGTGACATCGGTGGGAAAATGTTGTCCGAACGACCTAATGCCGACTTTGGCGCAGGCTTTTTCTTTGCCGCCGACATAGGCCGCACTGGCCGGGTTATCGCCGACCATCAGGACAGCCAATCCTGGCTGACGACCGATTTGGGGCTGAAGTTTGGCGATGCGCGCTTGCAAAGCATCCTGCATCTTTTGAGCCAATGCTTTGCCATCAAGAATACGATCGGGACTGCCGCTCATAATTAGTTTGGAGATGAAGATGGGTATTATGACTGATAGAGCACACTACTAACGATCGCTACCCCGATCGGGCAGTGCTTCAAATCCTTAGCTAGTGGCTATCGCAGCGACTGATGCGCTCGATCGAAAACGGAGTTGATATAATCAATATATATCATCGATTCTGACGATCGGCAGCGACATTAGCGCAAACATCGGCAAAAAGTCAGAGACTGAGTGCCGCTTGTGTTCCCTAATTTATCATCCTAAATTTCTGATATGCGTCAAATTACCGTTTAAATTTTTGAGTTTTGTACTTTACTCTAGTTAGTAAGCGAAACTTTTGTGGGTTACTCAGCACAAACATCCAATTTTTATTTGTGAGCTGACCCGCAATCGTGCTCTATCTCGATCGGCTTGGTCACACCGATTTGCCAACCTTCAACCTTGAAGTTCGGGCTGCTGTCGTTGATGTCACCTCGACAAGAGAGCCGATAAATGGCTCTAGAGATCCACTAATGCGGACGCGAGCGCAGCCTAACGCCAGAGTTACCAGCTCAGTATTAATAATATTAATCTGCTCTTTTTTTAATCTATACTTGTTGAGATCCAATGAAAATTACACTGATTAGTTCTTCGCTTGAGGTTGGTGGTGCAGAACGAGTCATGTCAATTATCGCCAACTATTGGGCTGCTAGAGATTGGCAAATTACCATCCTCTCCTTCGATGATGGTTTGGCACCACCATTTTACGACCTCGACAAACGGATCGAATATCGATCGCTCGGAATTGCATATCGCCCTGGTTTTAGTCTGGCAAATATCAGTCACAATCTCCGCCAGGTTCGTACGCTCAAAAAAGCGATTAGGGATAGTCGTCCGGAGCTAATCGTGAGTTTTGTCAATACCACGAATATCATGACGCTGCTGGCTAGTTGGAGCCTAAGGGTACCGACGATCGTCTGCGAGCATGTCTATCCCGCTTTTGGCGGTCTGGATAAATTCGGCCAATTGCTCCAAAAGTGGCTGTATCGTCGCGCGGCATTGATTACCGTTCAGACCCATAGTGGCTTGTCTTTTTTCCCACCCGAACGTGGCTACAAGACGATCGTCATGCCCAATCCAGTGGCGGTAATCGAGACAGAGCAAATCGAATCGCAAATATTCACTGACGATCGCAATCTACTCGCCATTGGTAAGTTAATTCCGCAAAAAGGTTTCGATCTAGCCATCAGAGCCTTTGCCCAAGTCTGCGACGCGCGACCGGAATGGACGTTGACGATCTTGGGTGAGGGGGAAATGCGCGGCGAACTTGAAGATTTATGCATCCAATTGCGATTGGGAGAGCGGGTCTATATGCCAGGTGTGGTCAAAAATGTGGCCGCTCATTTACGCAAGGCCGACATTTTTGTGCTCTCGTCGCGGTTTGAGGGTTTTCCAGTCACCTTGTGCGAAGCGATGGCTTGCGGGGTACCGGTAATTGCCACTGACTGCTTGAGTGGGCCGCGTGAAATCATCCACAATGGTCGGGATGGACTATTGGTGGTACCAGAAAATGTCGATGCGCTAGCAGTGGGACTCGATATTTTGATGGCCGATCCGGTCAAGCGTCAATATTATTCGCATCACGCGCCGAAGGTAATCGACAGGTTCGGGGTGGAGCCAGTGATGGCGATGTGGGATGGTGCCATTCGGCAAGTATTGGCTGGACGGGGGGTTAGGTAGTTGGGAGTCGATCGTCGATCGTCGA
>NZ_JANPGM010000053.1:0-5700 GCF_031423935.1 Chamaesiphon sp. VAR_69_metabat_338 | reverse complement strand
CCCCTATCCCCTATCCCCTAGCCCCTATACCCTATCCCCAATCCCCGATCCCCTATCCCCTATCCCCTATCCCCTATCCCCTACAATCACTAGCACCCAACTTGCGTTATTATAAGAAGGTTGTCTAAAAATTCGCACATTCAGGAATTCGGGTGTTTCGCAAGCGAAATACAGCCTGGATGGAGGATAAACCCGATTAGGAGTAAAAAAGCTTATGCCAGTAGTAACCTTGGCGCAAATGATGGAGTCTGGCGTTCACTTTGGACACCAAACCAGACGGTGGAACCCCAAAATGGCTCCCTTCATCTTCACTGCGCGCAACGGCGTACATATCATCGACTTGGTGCAAACTGCCCAGTTGATGGAAGAAGCCTATGTTTATATGCGGACAGCCGCCGAACAAGGCAAACACTTTCTATTTGTCGGTACCAAACGTCAAGCCGCCGGCATCATCGCGCAAGAAGCGAGTCGGTGTGGTGCAGCCTACATCAACCAACGGTGGTTGGGGGGAATGCTCACCAACTGGACGACGATCAAAACTCGGGTCGAACGCTTGAAGGATCTCGAACGTCGCGAAGCCAGCGGCGCGCTAGATTTGTTACCTAAGAAAGAAGCTTCTGTCTTACGGCGGGAAATGGCGAAACTCCAGAAATATCTGGGTGGGATCAAAAAGATGCGCAAGGTACCCGATATCGTGATTGTCGTCGATCAACGACGGGAATATAACGCGATGCTGGAATGCCAAAAGCTGAATATTCCAATCGTCTCCCTGCTAGATACCAACTGCGACCCCGACTTGGTTGATGTTGCGATCCCCGCAAATGACGATGCCATTCGTTCCGTCAAACTGATCCTTGGCAAACTCGCCGATGCGATCTACGAAGGCCGTCACGGTCAACTCGAAGGTGCGGATATCGATCCTTACGATGGCTATGAAGACGTCGAAGAAGACTATGAGGACGACGTTGAGGCTGAAGCTGCTGATGAAGGCGGCGAAGGCTAAAATTAGGGGATAGTGGATAGGGGGTAGTGGATAGTGACTAGTGAATAGAGTGAGTAAATCATCTACTCATCCACTATTTCACTCATCCACCCACTTATCCACCCGCTTACCCACAACCATCTCGAACACAGATAAAGGAACATGGCTGAAATAACTGCAAAGATGGTTCAAGAACTGCGCCGCCAGACAGGTGCAGGGATGATGGACTGTAAAAAAGCTTTAGGCGAAACTGAAGGCGATTTGACCAAAGCCTCAGAATGGCTGCGTCAAAAAGGCATGGTTGCTGCTGGCAAAAAAAGTGACAGAGTCACCGCTGAAGGCTTGGTAGATAACTATATTCAAGCCGATGGCAAAGCTGGCGTATCGATCGAAGTCAACTGTCAAACTGACTTTGTGGCACGTAATGATGCTTTCAAAGATCTCGTTCAAAGTCTGGCACACCAAGCGATCTCTGCCGATAGCGTTGATGCGCTTTTAGAGCAACCCTACGCTGCCGATCACAGTATCAAGGTATCAGAAGCGATCGTGCAATCGATCTCCAAAATCGGTGAAAACCTCAATGTGCGTCGCTTGGCGAACTATCGTGTCGCTGATGGTACCCAGGGTGCCGTTGATGGATATATCCACACTGGTGGACGAGTTGGCGTATTGCTAGAACTCGGTTGTGCGTCTGCAAAAGTCGCAGATAGCGAAGACTTCAAAGCCTTAGCTAGAAACTTGGCAATGCAAGTTGCGGCCTGCCCTAATGTGGAGTATATCAACGTCTCCGAAATTCCTGAAGCGATCGCTTCCAAGGAAAAAGAGATCGAAATGGGGCGCGATGATATTGCTAACAAGCCCGATAATATCAAACAAAAGATCGTCCAAGGACGCATCGATAAACGCCTCAAAGAAATGACCTTGGTAGATCAACCCTACATCAAGGATCAAAATATCTCTGTCACTGAGTTAATCGCTCAAACTACCAAACAATTGGGTGAAGATGTGACAGTTCGCCGCTTTACTCGCTTTATTCTCGGTGAAGGGATTGAAAAAGTAGAGTCCAATTTTGCGGATGAAGTTGCCGCTCAAATGAGCAAAATGTAATTTCCAAGTAGGATAAATATAAAGGACAGGTCTAAATTTAGACCTGTCCCTTTTTATGGAACTGTGGAATAGACATCAGACTTCTCGCACAAGTCGGATGTCTAGCCATAGCCACAAATAATACTTTCAAAACATCCTCTTATGCTCGATCTGAATCTTGTTGTGATAATAATCTGGGGATAATAATCAAAAAATAAGTCCACCAGATGCTAATTAAGATCGCTATTGGTAAAGTTAGCCATAAAGTATGGAATAACAACCAACTTCCACTAACGATCGTTATTCCCGTTAACAGGATCGTCCACGGTTGACACCACCAAGGTTTAGATTCCCACATACTAGTATTACTCATAGTTGAAAGTTAAAAAATGTGAGTGTTCAAATTCTGAACTGATAAGATCGACGATCGATCGCCAACATTCAAAATCTTATTCCAGCTTGAGAACAGAATCTAGCAGAAATAAAATTCGATGTTTAGATAGCAGATCGTAAGTACAATTCGATGCCTTCCCAATTCGATCGGCAAACAGGATAAAATAAGACTGAGACTAAATAGATAAAGGTCATGACTGCTCAACTCAGTATCGCCAGCATCAACCATCAACCAATAGTTACTTGGGAGCCTTTACCCAAGGATTTTCAATTAGAGGACGATCCTGTGGAGAATGATGGACAACCGTTACTCGCGGGGGCATTGCGCGAAAGTCTAGAGCTAAGTGGTTTAATTCAACCGCAAATGCTCATCGTATCTAACTTTGGGCTGTGTGCGACGATCGACGAACAAATTGTGGTTAAAGCACCAGATTGGCTGTATGTCGCCGCCGCAAACCCGATCGAATCGACGCGAAGAAGCTACACACCTCACGCAGAGGGAGATCTACCCGCGATCGTCATGGAATTCCTGTCCGATATCGATGGGAGCGAATATTCCGTCAAGCGCAGTTTCCCTCCGGGCAAATGGTTCTTTTACGAGCAAATTCTCCGCGTACCAATCTACGTTATTTTTGAGCCAGAGGGTGGGTTACTAGAATTTTATCAACTCAAAAATGACCGCTACGATCTGGTTTTACCCGATCCTGACGGACGACATTGGATTGCAGCGATGAACTTATTTCTAGGCACCTGGCGGGGTGAGAAAGAGGGCCGATCCGGCTATTGGCTGCGGTGGTGGGATGAGTCGGGTACTCTGCTGCCGTGGGCTGTCGAACAGATCGAGCAGGAGCGGCAACGAGCCGAACAAGAGCGTCAACGGGCGGAGCAGGAGCGTCAACAAAAAGAGCGGTTGATGGCTTATTTGCGATTGCAAGGTATCGATCCAGAGAATTTACCAGCCAGCTAGCATAAAGTTACCAGTTGAGCAGGTCGCTCTTTGCTAAAGGCTTGCGCTAAACTGATGGATTGTGAGGCACTGCTTAGCAAATCTAGCGCGTCTCTAAATTCCTGACATCCTCAGACTCGATCGCGATCGATGTACTTGTCTCTTGAATTGGCAACTTTGTGATTCGCTTATTGTCGGATACAGGCCACACCAATCGCTCAAACGGATAAAATATAATCCATACCACCAAGATCTAGTTCGCCACATCCCCAAATCTTTTAGACTGCTATGACCAATGTGCCTGTCTCACGAATTCGCAACTTTTCGATCATCGCTCACATCGACCACGGGAAATCGACCCTTGCCGATCGATTGTTGCAGGATACGGGCACGGTTAGCAATCGAGAGATGAAGGAGCAATTTCTCGATAATATGGATTTGGAGCGAGAGCGGGGAATTACGATCAAGCTCCAAGCCGCGCGGATGAATTATACGGCTCTGGACGGTCAAGAATACGTCCTCAACCTGATCGACACTCCCGGACATGTTGACTTCTCTTATGAGGTGTCTAGGAGCTTATTAGCGTGTGAAGGTGCATTATTAGTAGTCGATGCTTCCCAAGGGGTAGAGGCGCAGACCTTGGCGAATGTTTACCTAGCATTGGAGAGCAATTTAGAGATTATCCCCGTCCTCAATAAGATCGATTTACCTGGAGCCGAACCGGAGCGGGTGAGAGCGGAAATTGAAGAGATTATCGGCTTGGATTGTAGTGGGGCAATTTTGACTTCTGCCAAGCAAGGGATTGGGATTCAGGAGATTTTAGAATCGGTAGTATTGCTAGTGCCGCCGCCGCGCGATACGATCGACCAACCCTTACGCGCCCTAATTTTCGATAGTTATTACGACAGCTATCGGGGCGTGATCGTGTATTTTCGCGTTATGGATGGTAGCGTCAAACGTGGCGATAAAGTGAGATTGATGGCGAGTGGCAAGGAATACGTCATCGACGAACTCGGTATCCTCTCACCCACTCAGGTAGAAGTAGACGAGCTGCACGCGGGGGAAGTGGGTTATTTCGCTGCATCGATTAAAGCCGTTGGTGATGCGCGGGTAGGGGATACGATTACGATGGTGAGCAATCCCGCAGCCAAAGCTTTAGACGGTTATGCCGAAGCCAAACCGATGGTATTTTGCGGACTATTCCCAACGGATGCGGATCAGTATCCAGAGTTGCGCGATGCCTTAGATAAATTGCGCCTCAATGATGCTGCCCTTAAATACGAGCCAGAAACATCCAGTGCAATGGGGTTTGGCTTCCGGTGTGGATTCTTGGGACTTTTGCACATGGAAATCGTCCAGGAGCGACTAGAGCGGGAATATAATTTAGACCTAATTACCACCGCACCTTCGGTAGTTTATCGAGTCACAGATATTCAGGGCAAAGAAACTTATATCGACAATCCCAGCACGCTCCCCGATCCCAATCATCGCCAAAAGATCGAGGAACCTTACGTCAAATTGGAGATGATAACTCCCGAAGAATATGTCGGGACATTGATGGAACTGTGTCAAAACCGACGCGGTGAATTCAAAGACATGAAATATCTCACCAAAGGACGGACGACGGTAATTTATGAGATGCCGTTGGCGGAAGTCGTGACTGATTTCTTCGATCGAATGAAGTCAAATACGCGCGGTTATGCCAGTATGGAGTATCAACCGATCGGTTATCGCGAAAATCATCTGGTTAAATTAGACTTGATGATCAATGGCGATCCCGTCGATGCGCTCGCGATGATCGTCCACCGAGATAAGGCTTATAATGTCGGTCGGGCGATGACCGAAAAACTCAAAGAATTAATTCCCCGTCACCAGTTTAAAGTCCCGATTCAAGCCGCGATCGGCAGTAAGATTATTGCCAGTGAAAATATCCCGGCACTGCGGAAAGATGTACTGGCAAAATGCTATGGCGGTGACATTTCGCGGAAGAAGAAATTGCTGCAAAAGCAAGCTAAAGGTAAGAAAAGGATGAAGTCTGTTGGTACGGTAGATGTACCGCAGGAAGCATTTATGGCGGTGTTGAAATTGAATAAAGACACTTAATGAGTTGAGAGTTGGGTATTGCTGAAATTCAGAGTAGGGGCCATTCATGAATTGCCCCTACTCTGAATTTAGGATAAATGTAGGGTGGGCACTGCCCACCATCTAGATCTAAAGTAACTCTAATGGGAGAAAATGACTGGAAATAATCTAGAAATTAGAAGGCATAAATACCTCGATCTCAGTTCACAAA
>NZ_JANPGM010000052.1:0-7988 GCF_031423935.1 Chamaesiphon sp. VAR_69_metabat_338 | reverse complement strand
TTATCGCAAGCGATCGGGACTACTTGCATTCCTGCCATGACTGCGCTGGCGGGGTTGGTGCCGTGGGCGGATTGAGGGATGAGGCAGACGTTGCGATCGACATCGCCGCGCTGTTGGTGATATTCACGGATGACGAGCAATCCTGCATATTCGCCTTGGGAACCCGCATTAGGCTGGAGGGAAATCGCGTCAAAGCCTGTAATTTCCGCCAACCAGCGTTCGAGGTCGTCAAATAATACTTGATACCCTTGGGCTTGTTCGACGGGTGCGAAGGGGTGAATTTGCCCGAATTCTGCCCAGGTTACGGGTACCATCTCCGAGGTGGCGTTGAGTTTCATTGTGCAGGAACCGAGCGGAATCATCCCGTGGGTGAGGGAGAGATCCTTGGATTGCAAGCGGGTGATGTAACGCAGTAGCTCGGTTTCAGAGTGATAATTTTTAAAAACTGGGTGAGTCAGGTACTCGGAGGTGCGGGCTAATGTCGAGGTTTGGATGCTGGATGTGGAGCTACTAGTTTCAATTTCGGAGAAGGTGAAATCGGGTGCTTTGTCACCAGCAAAAATCCGCCACAAGTCCATCACATCGGCAGGGGTGGTGGTTTCGTCGATCGAGATACCAATGCTATGCGGATCGATCGATCTCAAGTTAATTTGTTGAGATTTTGCTCGTTCTAGGATTGCCTGAGCCTTGCCAGTTACTTGGATCTGGAGGGTGTCAAAGTACGGGGCATTACCCAATGTGTAACCTAGTTTAGTTAAGCCAGTGGCGAGGGTGGTAGTCAGAGTGTGAATGCGGGAGGCGATCGATTTCAACCCGTCTGCACCATGATAAACCGCATACATCCCCGCCATAATTGCCAAGAGGACTTGGGCGGTACAAATATTACTCGTCGCTTTATCGCGGCGGATATGTTGTTCGCGGGTTTGGAGGGCTAACCGCAGTGCGGTTTTACCGCGTTTATCTTTGGATACGCCGACTAGTCGCCCAGGAATTTGGCGTTTGTAGGCATCTTTGGTGGCGAAATAGGCAGCATGGGGGCCACCATAGCCGAGGGGGATGCCGAATCGTTGAGTATTGCCGACGACGATATCTGCGCCGAATTCTCCAGGTGGTTTGAGCAAAGTGAGGCTGAGTAAATCGGCGGCAACGGTAACGATCGCGCCTGCTTGATGCGCTGCTTCGATTACATCTTGATAATCATAAACAGCTCCATCAGTTGCGGGATATTGCAATAGCATCCCAAATATTTCTTGGCTGAAATCTACATTGCGATGATCGCCAATAACTACCTCAATACCTAATGGAATGGCCCGAGTTTTAATCACATCGATCGTTTGCGGGTGGCAAGCTTCAGAAATCCAGAAGGTATTAAATTTCGTCTTCTGAATGCCATAGCTCATGCTCATCGCTTCGGCTGCGGCTGTACCTTCGTCGAGGAGCGAGGCGTTGGCGATCGCCATACCCGTCAGATCCATTACTACGGTCTGATAATTAAGTAAAGCTTCGAGTCTGCCTTGAGAAATCTCTGGTTGATAGGGCGTATATTGAGTGTACCAACCTGGATTTTCTAAGATATTGCGTTGAATGACGGTCGGGGTGATGCAATTTGCATAACCCATGCCAATATACGAGCGGAAAACTTGATTCTTCGAGGCAATTTGTTTGAGATTATTTAATACGGTATATTCACTTTTTACCGTGTCGATTTTCAATGGCTGCTTCATTTTAATCGCCGCTGGAACCGTGCGATCGATCAACTCTGTCAAACTAGCTACGCCCAATACCTTCAACATCCGATCGATATCATTCGATCGCGGCCCAATATGCCGCCCGATAAACTCCGCATCTGCTCCAAGATTGGCTGCGGTAGCACTAGCGATGTCAACTGCCTGAGTAAACCGAGGTGGAGATTGGGTCATAGAAGTCGAGGTAGTGAAGAATACTGTATCTAAATGTAAAGGATTTAGCTGAATTTTGGCACTAGCGATCTGGATATTTCTGGCAACTCGCTGGTAGAGCGTTTTGGCTGGGGCAAATACCGCTCTACCAGACGCATGGCGAACGCGCACAGCCCGATTGTCGAATTACTATTCGCCTTAAGCACCTTCGACTTTAGCGCGATATTCAGCAGCAGAGAAAGTGGCATTAAGTTCGCTCGGATCGGTGGCTTGGATTTCCAACAGCCAGCCGGTTGTATAAGGGTCGGTGCTAATAATTTCGGGAGCATCGATCGCGGCATCGTTGCGTTTGGTGACTGTACCGCTCATGGGTGCTTTGAGATCTTCGACGGCTTTGACAGATTCGATCGTCCCAAAGGCACTACCTTTGACAATTTCATCGCCGACTTCCGGTAAATCGACAAATACGATATCGCCCAATTGATCGACAGCAAAAGCACTGACGCCGACTTTGGCGATGTTCGCGGTCAATTCTACGTATTCATGGGAATCTGTGTAGCGCAGGTTTTCGGGATATTCTAAGCTCATCTTGCGTGCTCTCGATCGACTTTAAGCTCTAGCATAGCGATTTATGTACCACTCGAACAGATTGTGGGCTGGGGAGAAGGTTCGAGATGAAAAAGAAATAGCCTAGAATAGAGTTGTAGCAGTAACTTTCGATCTATAGCAATGCTACTTGAGTTCGGAGCTGACAACATCGATCTGTAAGGGCAGTGCTTCGTACCTGCCTAAAGCAAGTCTCCGTTTCTCCCAAAGCCTTGCGCTCGTTAGAGATATTCAAAAACAGGATGGTGGGTAGAGATCGATCGAGCCAAATGGATTGTTTTTTACTTGGGATTTGATTTGGAGATACATAATGTCTGAAGAACGGTTCGATCGGCTCGATAGCCAACTAGCACAGGTCATTGATTCTATTGCTACGATGCAGCAGAATATGACTGCCATGCAACAGAACATGACTGCCATGCAGCAGAATATGACTGTCATGCAACAGAATATGGCGACTAAGCAAGATTTAGCTGCTGTCGAACAAAAAGTCTCTGGCATCGAACAGAAAGTCTCTGCACTGGAAAATAATATCGATGCCGCACGCGAAGATATCAATGCAGTACGTCGTCGAGTTGAAAGTAATGAAGGAACGTTAATAGTCGCTATCCGCGAAGGTTTCCGCAGTCAAGAAGATGCGATAAACGATCTAAATTACGATCTATCAGTTAACGAGCGTAAAACTCGCCGTTTGACTCGTCGAGTTACTAGGTTAGAACGCCAGAATCTCGATGATTAGCGGCTCGATCGATAAATCGATCGAGCCGTCATTTATTGAAGGTTGCAAACTGTGCGGAAATTGACTTGCAGCGACAACTTTTAAACGATTTAGCGACAATTGTAACTAGATTTATCTCTGTTAATTACTCATCTACCGATTGTGGATCGATCGAGCTACGCCAAATCTCGTAGGTGAGCAAGCTTATCGCTGCTGGCATGTTAATATTCAGACACAATACGGATTGAACTACGCCAGATCTTGTAGTAGTGAAAGCCGATCGCTTTTTGGATGTTAATATTCAGAAATATCGGACATTTTGTTGAAGATGAAAAACTATTTGTTGCCAACTGCGATTTTTGGTTCGATTACCGTTGGTACGTTGCAATCGATCGCGTTAGTTAGTTATATCTCCCCAGCGATGGCATTATCGCCGATCGAAGTACAGCGGATTGCCAAGCAGACTACCGTGCGGATCGCGGGTTGCAATATCGGCTCTGGGGTGATCTTGCGCAAAAATGGCAATACTTATACTGTCTTGACAGTGGCTCATGCTGTCAAAAATACTGGTTGTGAAATCGTCACTCCC
The DNA here is from genome assembly GCF_031423935.1 of Chamaesiphon sp. VAR_69_metabat_338. NCBI lineage: Bacteria > Bacillati > Cyanobacteriota > Cyanophyceae > Gomontiellales > Chamaesiphonaceae > Chamaesiphon > Chamaesiphon sp. VAR_69_metabat_338. The sequence continues at coordinate 4,177 of NZ_JANPGM010000052.1, read as the reverse complement.
GACGATGCTAAATATCGCGTCACCCAAGTCAAAAATTTTCCGAATAAAATCGATCTGGCGGTAGTGACTTTTACCAGCAACAAAAACTATGCAGTCGCGAAAATCATCGACAATTCCGATCGGATCGAAGCGGCTGAGAATATCTACGTATCCGGCTTTCCATTATCTAGTGCCATCAACTCGGCGGTGTTTACCTTTGTCAAAGGGGATGTCATTGCCAATCCTACGACGCAACAACAGGGCAAAGGCTATTCGCTGATCTACAGTAATAATACGCTGCCAGGGCACAGTGGCGGCCCCGTCTGGAACGATCGCGGTGAAGTGATTGCCATTCACGGGCAAGGCGATATCCTCGGTACCAAGCTTACCGAAACCATCAATCGCGATGTCCGAGTCAAGACTGGCTATAATCTGGGGATTACCACCAATACTTTTGCCAAACTCGCTAGCACTGCTGGCATCGCTGGCTATACCCCAACGACAGTCGCCACCCGATCGAAACCAGTAGACGATCTGATTGCCAGTGCGATCGTCAAAGAGAGCAAGGGCGACTACAAAGGGATGCTCGCCGATATGGATCGAGCAATTTTCCTCGATTCTCAAAATGGGCGGCTGTATTACACCCGTGGGGTAGCTAAGTCGCTGCTCGGCAATCGCGATGCGATCGCGGACTATAACCAGGCAATTGCCTTCGCACCGAATGAATCTGCTGCCTATAATAATCGCGGTGTAACTAAATCCGATCTCGGGGATAAAAAAGGCGCGATAGTTGATTTCGATCGGGCGATTGCCCTCGATGCTAATGATGCCAAACCTTACTACAATCGGGGCAACGCCAAGGCGCAACTAAATTCGCCCAAAACCGCACTGGTAGACTTCGACAAGGCGATCGCCCTCGATCCCAATTTAGCTCCAGCATATCTGAGTCGCGGTACCACCAAATCGCTGCTGGGCGATACCAAAGGCGAATTGGCAGACTTCAATAAAGCGATCGCCCTCGATCCGAATTATACAGCCGCTCACTACAATCTCGGTTTGGCCAAATCTACCTCAGGCGACAAAAAAGGTGCGATCGAGAGCTTCAACCGCGCGATTGCCCTCAATCCCAAAGATGCCGAACCTTACAGCGATCGCGGCAATGCTAAATCCGAGCTGGGCGACAATAAAGGCGCGATCGAAGATTATAACCGCTCGATCGTACTCGATCCAAATAACGCCAAAGCCTATGCCAATCGCGGGTTGGTTAAATCTAAATTGGGCGACAAAAAAGGGGCGATCTTGGATTTGAAAAAAGCAGCCAATCGCTTCCAGCGACAACGGCAAACCGCTAGTTATCGCAGAACGATCGCCGAAATCCAAAGGATTGGCTCGTAATCGTAATGGATGACTCGATCTCAATTGCATTACAAAAACTCTCGCGCGGCGACTATCAAGGAATGTTGGCGGTGATGGATCGGGCGATCGCGATCGATCGCTACAATCCTCGCTCATATTCGCTGCGCGGTGTGGCTAAATCTGGTTTAGGCGATAAACAAGGTGCATTGGCAGATCACAACCGCTCGATCTCCCTCAATCTCCATGACTCCCGCTCGTACAACAATCGGGGCATTGTCAGAGCCGATCTCGGCGATAAGAAAGGGGCGATCGATGACTACAATCAGGCAATCTCGATCGATCCCAATCTCGCCGTCGCTTATATCAATCGCGGTAACGCCAAATCCGATCTTGGGGATAAACAAGGCGCGATCCAGGATTATACCCGAGCGATTGCGATGAATTCGAGCCTATCGGTAGCCTATATCAATCGTGGTAACGCCAAATCCGATCTTGGGGAAAAGCAAGGCGCGATCGATGACTATAGCTATGCGATCTCGATCGATCCTTACCACGCACCCACATACAACAATCGCGGCATTGCTAAGTCGGCATTAGGCGATCGTCAAGGGGAAATCAATGACTACGATCGCGCGATTTCCCTCGATCCTGACTATATTGATGCCTACAACAATCGGGGATTTGCCAGATATAAATTAGGCGACAAACAAGGCGCGCTCCAAGATTGCAACAATGCGATCGCGATGGATCCCGACTACGCACCACCTTATAATACTCGTGGTTTAGTCAAGTCGGCATTGGGCGACAAACAAGGCGCGCTGGCAGATCTGCGTCAAGCCGCCGGAATCTACCAGCAAGCAGGACAAGCCGCCGACTACCAAGCAGTGATGATTTCGATCGAACGAATGCGTTTTTGAGCGGGGAGTTGGGAGTTGGGAGCGGGGAGTTCGGAGTTGGGAGCGATGCGCGCTCCTCGGCTTTGCCGAGGGTTTAGGAGCGATCGAGACAGTTGGGAGTAATTTATTGCACCTTCGGTGCATTTTCTCCTCTATCCTTGATGCTTTAACCTTTACCATATTCGTCACCCCGCTCCCCGCCCCCCGCTCCCCGCTCCGAACTCCCATACGGTGGTACAGCAACTCCCAACTTAATTCAGATTTACTCACAATGCTGCCAGAAGATCGTAGAATGTCGATCGGCACGATCGGCAGATGAAATGAAGAAGAAAAACCTGGCAGTCCTATTCGGTGGTAGATCCGTAGAGCACGAAATCTCCGTCATCACAGCACTCCAACTGATGAACGTCATCGACGTCACCCAGTATGAGATTATCCCCGTCTACATCGCCCAAACCGGACGCTGGTATGTCGGAGACAATCTGCTCGCCAAAAGTTTCTATCGTCGCCTACCCAATTCCCTCACCGAAGCTCAAGAAGTGACATTGTTGCCGGTAGCTGGTAGTAAAGGACTCACCTACCTCAATTCGCGCTGGAGTGACATCCTCCCGATCGATATATACTTCCTCGCCTTCCACGGTACCTTCGGCGAAGATGGTTGCATTCAAGGGATGCTAGAGATGGCTGATGCCACCTATACCGGCTGTGGCGTGCTACCTGCCGCTCTAGGTATGAATAAATATCAGTGCAAAATGATGCTCAAAGCTGCTGGCATCCCCGTTCTACCGGCAGCATTAGTCGATCGCCGCGACGCGCAAAAGAGCCTGGAAGCCGTGCGCGAGCAAATTTTTGCCACGCCAGGATTGGAGCAACTACCCTTATTTGTCAAACCTTGCAATCTGGGTTCGAGTATCGGCATCGGCGTCGCCAAAGACGAGCGCACGTTAAATGCTTGCTTGGTAAACACCTTCAGATACGATAGTCACGCGATCGTCGAACCCTGTATCAAGAATATTGTCGAGGTCAATGTCTCCGTCTTAGATGATGACGAAATTACCGCATCCGTCATTGAAATGCCAGTCTCCCTCAGCGGCGTCCTCACCTTTGAAGAGAAGTATCTGCGCGACGACGGTGGCAAAAAGACCGGCGGTAACGAATCGCAAGGGATGGCCAGTTTATCCCGCATCATCGACCCCCAAGACCTCAATCCCGAACTCAAACAAGCCGCTCTAGACTACGCCAAACAAGCCTTCAAAGTCCTCGGCTGATGCGGGTTAAAGCTGCTGGTAAAGATTGAATCTTGGCATAAATATCGCCAATCCCGTTATTGGCATTCGCACCCAAACGGGCAAAGGTATCGGCATATTTAGCAAACACATCCTGATAATAAACGGTGACAGCGTGCCCGAAGATAATCGGATCGGAGATTTTCATCATCGTCGCCTTAACGTGGAGCGAGAGCAGGATATTATCTGCCTTGGCTGCTTGAATTTCTCGATCGAAAAAAGTCCGCAACGCCTCAACACTCATCACCGCCGCATCGATGACTTCCCCCGCTGTCACCGTCACCCCCTCCTTCAGCACTGTCACCGCACCATCTACTGCGACTAGCTCGATTTTGACATTCCCCGCCGCCTCAACAACTACCGACTGCTCGCTCCCATAAAAATCACCACTCTCCATGTGCGCCACATGAGTCTTAGAATCCTGCTGCCATTCACCAACTCTGTGAGGATTCTTTTGAGCGTATTTTTTCACCGCCGCTGCTACCCGCCTGTCCTGACCCTGTCGACGGGCGTCCACCGCGGCCTGACGGCGCCACGCCGGACGCGGGCGCGCTCGACGCCCGCACGAACGCCACCCGCGTCCCGTCGGGCGACAGCGTGAACCCCGACTCCGCCTGCGGCGGTAGGATGCCGGTGCCTTCCTTCACTTCGACCACCGGC
>NZ_JANPGM010000051.1:0-7505 GCF_031423935.1 Chamaesiphon sp. VAR_69_metabat_338 | reverse complement strand
TCGACGATCGACGATCGACTTTCAACTGCCGACTACATCAGGTGTAGTTTGAGCGGTTGGTGTCTGCGGCGTTGTGGAGGCTATTTCGAGGAGTTCGGGTACGGTTACAAACTTATAGCCCTGAGCGCGTAGTTTGGCAATAATTACTGGGACAGCTTTGGCCGTGTTGGCATGACTGCCGCCACCATCGTGCATCAGGACGATACCACCTGGGGTCGCACCGGAAACCACTGTCTTAATCATCGCTTCTGCAGATGGCCGTTTGGGATGGCTATCGCCAGAATCCACCGACCACATATTGACAGATTGGTTGTGTTGTTGGGCGTAGGCAACTAAACCGTTAGTTAATACCCCACCTGGCGGTCGGAAATATTCGGTTTCGACATTGAGGACTTCTTTGATGATTTTGGAGGTATCTTCGATTTCGCGTTGCGCGACCAACGGACTCATCTTTTTGTACCAGTGATGGAGGGTGTGATTGGCGATGACGTGACCGTCAGCGAGGACTTTTTTGCCAATCTCGGGAAAAGATTTGAGCGGTTGACCGATCATGTAAAAGGTCGCTTTGATATGTTCTTGTTTGAGAGTTGCTAAAATCTGCTCGGTAGTCTCCGGCCAGGGGCCATCGTCGAAGGTGAGGGCAATTACTTTCTCAGAGGCAGGTACGGAGACATCTTTGATTGTTTTCGCTTGAAAGCTGGTGGGGACATCGAAGTTCAGGGGAATGGTACTAGCAACCGCCGTAGTTACCTCTACTGTTTTGGCAATCCCCGTATTGGCAATTAATGCACTCTCGGGCACGTTACTGAAAATCGCGTGCAAGATGGCAACGGCAGCACAAGATATGGCTGCGATGGCTAGCCATAGCATTTTACCTGGTAGTAACCGCTCGGTTCGATCGTGATGTTTACCTCTGGCCACTTTAGCAACTCCTGACACTTAATTGAAACGTTTTACTCTGGATTCGTCGTGCCGATCGCCCGAACGATCCGTTTGACTCGAACTTTGAAACTGAGTCTAATTCTCTCGCATTTGGCGACAAAATGTGCCGACAGTAGCGAAAAATACCTATTTTGTCAAATCTACCGAATTGGCGATCGATCGTAACCGACTCGCACGCTTTGACTGGTTGTCATCGCTCCCACCTTCGGACTATCTATAATATAGATATGGACGATCGATTCCCCGATTGTTTAGTTGTCGATCGCTAGACCACTTAGTAAGATGGACTCGAAGTTTTGTTGCTAAACTTGGTTGTGACGATCGCCAAGATCTGGATTAATCCCTATGACCCAACTCCAAGTAATAACGCAACAAATCTCCATTGCCACGGGCAAGTCTACGATCGACCGTTCCCAATGCTCTAACATCTCTGCTTATCTTGCCATCCCTGAAGGTGCGGGTCGATTTCCAGGCATCATCGTACTCCAGGAAATCTTTGGGGTCAATCCCCATATTCGCGCTGTCACCGAACGCATTGCCAAGTTGGGTTATGTGGCGATTGCACCAGCATTGTTCGATCGAGTCGCACCAGGTTTAGCACTCGATTACACTAATGCTGATGTACAGTTAGGCCGCAGCTATGCCGAAAAAACGACTGCGTCACAGCTCTTAGCCGATATTCAAGCCGCGATCGATTACCTCAAAACTTTACCCCAAGTTGCCCCCAATTTTGGCTGCATCGGCTTTTGTTTTGGCGGTCATGTGGCTTATTTAGCTGCAACATTGCCCGATATTGCTGCGACAGCTTCTTTCTATGGGGCGGGAATCACTACCCGCACTCCTGGCGGTGGCGAGCCATCAGTAAGTCAGACCGGCGCGATCGCAGGTACGATGTATATGTTCTTTGGTATGGATGATGCTAGCATTCCCCCCGAACACACTGCCGAAATCGAGGCTGCTCTGACTCAACACGATATTCCCCATCAGATTTGGCAGTATCCAGGTGCCGAACATGGCTTCAATTGCGATTTACGGGCTAGTTACAATCCCACTGCTGCCAAGTCCGCATGGCAACATGTTGAAGAACTATTTCAGCAACTAACACGGTCTAGGCTTTAGGCTTTAGGCTTTAGGCTTTAGGCTTTAGGCTTTAGGCTTTAGGCTTTAGGCTTTAGGTGGTAGTGAATAGTGGATAGCGATTCGCGTAACTCCTCACGGAGCGCACCAAGCAAGTGAATCAAGACAGTGAATGGAGATCGAACGTCAGCGTTCCCCAGTCTCCTCGTCCCCCTGTACCCCCGTCCCCCCGTCTCCCCGTCCCCTCGTCCCCCAGTCTCCCAACTCCCTCAAATGAATAAGACCACAAGTACCTCAGCCGAAATCTTTTCCATGGATGACTTTGCCAAAGCATTGGATGCTGAAGCAGTCAGTTTTGAGAAAGACCAATTAGTGCGAGGGAAAATTCATAGTTATGATAGCGATGGTGTCTATGTCGATATCAATGGCAAGTCGCTAGCATTCGTACCCGCAGAAGAAGTTGCCGCAGATGAATCGGCTGATTTGTCGGCATTATTACCGATCGGTGACGAGCAAGAATTTCTGATTATTCGCGAACAAAATGCCGACGGCCAAGTTACACTATCCAAACGTCAATTGCAGGTCAGATATGCCTGGAATCAAGTTGGAGATATTCAGAGCAATAAAGAATCGATCCAGTTGAAAGTTACTGGCGTCAATAAAGGTGGTGTAACTGTCAATTTCCAAGGCATTCGCGGCTTTATCCCTCGCTCTCAATTACTCGAACGCGACCATCAGTCACTCGTCGGTACTAGTATTCCTGGTATCATCATCGAAGCCGATAAAGAAAAAAATAAGTTGGTTTTCTCGCAACGCCAAGCTACCCGTACGGCCAATTTTAGTCAACTAGAATTAGGCCAATTAGTAACTGGTACGATCGTGGGGATCAAGCCTTTCGGTGCCTTTGTCGAATTTGATGGAAATACGGGCTTAATTTATATCAAACAAGTCAGCCAAAATCGGATCGAGGCTTGTGAGAAATTATTTACGATCGGTCAAGAAATCAAAGCCATGATTATTGACTTAGATGAAGGCAATGGTAAAATTTCACTCTCTACCAGAGTCTTGGAAAATCACCCCGGTGAGATGCTCGAAAATATGGCCGAAGTGATGGCATCTGCTGAAGCCCGTAGCGAACGTGCGGCGAAGAAGTTATTTGGTAACTAAAGCTAGTTGCCGAGATCGTTAATACCGAAGCCGATCGCTACAACTACACTTCACATTCTCGAACATTCATAAAAATACCAGCCGATTAATTAATTGGCTGGCTAGATAGCTGTGTTGGGAGGAGAAAACTCGTTCCTTAGACTCTGCCAAAAACTCGTGTCAGCTCTTTTATCACTGAGCAGACTGTTGATGCTAGATTTTAAAGATTGTTGTTGTCTCTTATTAAGAATTGTAACAAACATCTTGTCAAAACACAAGCAATCCTCCTAAATCGATTTTTTAGGAGGATTGCGGGGAGCGAATAATTAAAAACCTATAACCTGGAAAGCTGTCTGGAAAACAGTTATGGAGCGGACAATTTAGATAAAGCTGGTGAAGGGAAAAAAGTAAGGGGGTCGATAGTAACATGTCACTGCACTACTTACCGACCCCCACACGATCGATTAAACCACCCTGTATGCTCTGAGGAGACTAGATTGTACACAGTCCGACCGAAATACAGTTGACTCTAGCTTAACCTTTCCACTTAATATTCTAAAGAGCGAAAAGTAACTAAAAAGTCAGCTTTCAAGGTGTGTTTTGATATATATCATCCGTTTGGTCGATTTCAAGCTGGCACTGTATACGCAATCAGTTGGCCGACCCGCTGGCGGAGCGTCTCTAAACTCAGCCGCTCGGAAGCCGAAATAAAGACGGCATTGGGGAATTCTTCCTCTGCTTGCGCGAGTCGTTCGCTATCGACTCGATCGATCTTATTAAACACGATCAGCGATGGCCCTGGCGCGATCGGCATCTCACTCAAGATCCCCATTACCGATCGAATGTGGCTATGCCAAGCCGGATGGGACAGATCGATGAGATGGATCAGCGCATCGGCTTCGGTCACTTCCTCCAAGGTGGCGCGGAAGGCATCCATCAGCGGCGGCGGTAACTCGTGGATGAAGCCCACCGTATCGGTGAGGAGGATTTGCCGCAAGTCCCCAGTATTACTTGCCGGTACCTGGAAGCGACGCGTCGTCGGATCGAGGGTCGCGAATAATTGGTCGGCGATGTAGACTTCGGAATTAGTTAGGGTATTGAGCAGGGTAGATTTGCCCGCATTTGTATACCCAACTAGGGCAACCGATGGCACGTCGTGATGCTGACGTTGGAGCCGCAGCCGCGAACGATGCGCTTGCAATTGGTTCACATCTTGCTGGAGCCGCGAAATCCGCTTTTGAATCGTCCGGCGTTCGGTCTCTAATTTAGTTTCTCCAGGCCCTCTCGTCCCGATCCCCCCACCTTGACGGGACATGGCTAGTCCGCGCCCAGTTAGACGCGGCATCATGTATTCTAGTTGGGCTAGTTCGACTTGTAATTTACCCGCACCCGATTGCGCGCGTTGGGCAAAGATATCTAAGATCACTTCAGTTCTATCTACTACCCGAATCCCAATTTGAGTTTCGAGGTTGCGTCCTTGGCTGGGGGATAGATTGCAATCAAAGACAATCAGGTTCGCGCCGATTTTTTGAGCGGCGAGTGCGATTTCCTGGATTTTCCCTTCCCCGACGACAGTTTGCGGGTGGGGTTTCGATCGTTTTTGCTGGATGGTTTGGAGAACTTCGCCGCCTGCTGTTTGGACTAATTTAACGATTTCTTCCAGGCCATCGGTAAATCTCTGGGTAGTCACATAGTCGGTTTTGATCCCAACTAATACGACTCGATCTGTTTCGTCCGCAACGTTTTGATTGGCAAGATCCCGCTCGTATTCTCGCTCGATCCCATCGACCAGATCCAGAAAATCTCGATCGCTAATCGTATCTAGACTCAAAGGTGGCGAAATCGTCCAATTGATTTCTGGATGCGGTACCAAGTGCGCGAGATAGGTATCTTGAATGTATCCAGTCGCACCCCCGCCCCGCTTTTGGAAACCGCTACCAGTAATATTCAAAATCACCAGCGCATCCAATCGCTGCAACGCCATCGCCGTCAGCGCGCTCTCGCTCGGAATCTCCGGTTTGAGCTGAGTGGAAATACACCGAATCCCACTCAACCGTTCGGCACCATAACGCGGTAATTCTAACGGTGGAATTTGGGTCTGACGGGGAGTGCCGACACCCAAGCGGATAATTTGACCGCGCCGATTGATATATACGCTCACTGGATCGCCGATTTCGGCACTAATTGCCGCTAGCTTTTGAGCAAATTCTGGCGTAGTCAGTCGATCGCCTGGTAGTCTGTCATTGTATAACTTCCGTAGCTTCTTGATCTGATTGGATTTTAATCCTTGTAAGTTGCCGTAGATCGTCTCGATATGCTCTGTTCCTAACGCATTACTTCTAGTGTAGTGGCTGGCAGCGGCGTTTGGGATCGCTGCTTGTAAAACTTTATTACTGTCTCGAATGTAGAGATTGGGTAGAATATTGAAATCCGATCGATCCCGTCAGCACATTATGACTTTTACTTTATTTGGTCGTTGGCAAATTCGCGTGTTGTTATTAGCGACAGTTGGGCTATTGTTAACTATCTTAATGGTAGTCAGATCGAGTCCAGCGATCGCCGGACAAACATTGCTAACCTTAATCTATCTCGGTATCTTCGGAATAGCCTGGGATTTTGGCTATCATCAGCTCCAACGGTTTCGCTGGGATGGCGACTGGAATGGCTTGTTACAGTTAGGTGCGGCGGTTTGGGAATGTCTGTTTTTAGTAACGATTATTAAAGTTATCGGCTTACCTGGGATCGATCGAGCTAGCTTTAATATCCCTGGATTTATCGGGTTTTATACGAGCTTTAGTCTGCTCGGTGCGATCGTTACGCATTCGTTACTCCGTATCCTCTCTCCCTATTCGCGCTTCAATGGGGGACAATGGTTTTAGATTAGGCTTTAGGCTTTCGGCTTTAGGGAACAGTGGATTGAAGATCTCGAACGAAATCTTCTCCCAGTCACCCAGTCTCCTCGTCCCCCAGTCCCCACTCTCTCCTCGCCATGCTAATTCGTACATTCATCACATTTGCTGTTGCGATCGTTGTATCGATGTCTACAGGGCTATTTGCCCCCGCAGCGTTAGCGATTACACCCATTCCCTTGACAGAAGTTGGTTATAAGGATTGTCCGGCGGAAATGGCAAAGGGTGCGGTGACGAGTGGTGGTGTGACTCAAGGTGCGGCCTGTTTCTTGATTATTGGGAAGGCTGAAAACAAGTCGGGTAAGACTGTCTATGATGCTGATGTCTTCGGGCGGATTTATGATGCGGACAATAATAATGTCTTACCAAATCGCGGACGGGTGGGTTTAATCGAGCAGGTGCCGCCAGGAATCAATGATTTTGAGATGCGAGTTACGGTGCCAGAAAGTGCGCGGCAACCACTGCAATTGAAGAAGTTTAAAGCTTCTGGATTCACGACTAAAATCAGACAGTAATTAATACTTAATCTGCCATCTGAACTATGATTTATCGGATTAATAGATAGACTCAGCTTTTCGCAGCACATCACATCATAGTCCATCAGCCAATCATTCTAATCACAGTTCGGACAATATTATTTTGGATGTATTGCAATCGGGATTAGATTCGATCGATAAGTTAAGGTGAAAAAAATAGTCATAATATTAAACTCTCTGACATCCAGATATTTTAAGGTAGGTTGGGTTGAAGAATGAAACCCAACATTTCCAGGATATTGGTGAGTGAGTTGGGTTTTGCTATCGCTCTGACAAATCCACCATTACTAAGAAATTAAGCATCTGCAAGGGCAGTTTTATGCAAGTAATTATCGACCCTAGAAATCTTAACTAAACCCGCATAACCTCACTAGATTTTCTAGGCTGATTCGTAAATAATCATACGCAATCCATTCTTAGTGGGTGAGGGCGGGTTTGATTAAGTATTTGTAGGCTATGGCATAAACCTGCCCCTACAGATTGTGTATAATTTAATTAGGTTAATCAACTCGATCGTATGTCTCAAACTCCCTTACTAATTCTCGTCGATGGACACTCTTTGGCTTACCGTTCCTACTTTGCCTATGCCAAAAGTAAGAGTGGTGGCTTAACGACTTCGGCGGGAGTACCGACGAGTATTTGTTTTGGATTTGTTAAGGCTTTGGTGGAGATTATTAATAGTCAAAAGCCGGATTCGATGGCGATCGCGTTTGACTTACGCGCGCCAACATTCCGACATGAAGCTGATGATAATTATAAGGCCGATCGAGTGGAAACGCCGGAAGATTTCACGATCGATATTCAGAACCTCTACCAACTATTGACGGCGTTAAATTTACCGACGATTACGGCGGTGGGATTTGAGGCGGATGATGTGTTGGGGACGCTGGCGGGG
>NZ_JANPGM010000050.1:0-8208 GCF_031423935.1 Chamaesiphon sp. VAR_69_metabat_338 | reverse complement strand
ACTAGTAGGAAATGACTTTTGACATCTAACTTTTGAAAATTCTGAGGAATGGCTTTAAATGCTGTCATGATATTATCCTCTGGATTTAAACGATCGGTTGGTTAATGGTGGGGTGGGCGGGTTTGTTATAAAGTTGTTTTAAGCACGGGTCTTTTAGCATTGTCTTGTCGCGCTGCTTGGTGCAAGCCATGGGTCGGAAACCTCCGCGTGGTTGCATCCGCTAAACCGTCGGGAAACAAAGGCGTGCGCGCGACGCAAACCCGCCCCTACAGATGGTTGATTTGGGCGTATTATAAGATAACTTCTGCAACTGAAATCGGACGTTTGATTTTCAAACTATTCAGATACGCGATCGGATCTTTGGCATTGAATGGCACCCCATCGAATAACTCGATCGTATTGAGGTTATAATCGACATCAAAACCCAGTTCTCGCGATCCGGTACTAAAAGTACTGGTTCGACAAACGCGCTCCAAAATCTCAACCCAATTACGCGGGAATGGGGTAATTCCCCAGCGGGCCATTTGGGTAATAATCCACAATTGTTCGGTACGACTGGGACGATTTAAACTATTACCAAAAAACTGCGGGTGAGCGTATTCTTTGTGCGGGTCGTAGATACCAGAATCATTATATGGATCGGCGATCGTAATATATTCGGCTTTCATCCCAAGATATTCTTTTTGCGATAGCAGATGCCGAATTTCATTGACATTATTAGGATCGGCACAATATTGACAGGCTTCGAGTAATGCTTTGACGAGTGCGATATGGGTATTCGGATAAGCATTTGCCCAGTCTTCGCGTACACCCAATACTTTACCAGGATGACCGTTCCAAATGCCTAAATCGGAGGCAATTGTAAAGCCTTTACCTTCACTAGCCGCCCGATAATTCCAGGGTTCGCCGACACAATAACCATCGATCGTGCCAGCTTTGAGATCCACTACCATTTGGGCGGGAGGAATCGTCATTAGATTCACATCTTTGTCAGGATCGATACCGCCAGCCGCCAACCAATACCGGAGCAAGAGATTGTGCATTGAAGATGGGTGTACCATCCCAAAATTGTGACGTTTCTCTGGGGTATTTAAGATAAATGTGTGGAAGTCATCGAGTGTTCTAATATTCTGTTGATAGAACTCTTCTTTTAAGGTAATTGCATTACCATTACGCGCCATTGTGAGGGCGGTAACTACTGGTAACGGTACATCATTATTACCACCTAAAGTCAGCCAAGCAGGCATCCCAGAGGGCATTTGCGCGGCATCGATATAGCCACCACTAATCCCATCGACAATCCCTCGCCAGCTCGATTCTCGCGCCAATGTGACTTCATCTAGACCATGTTTGATAAAGAAGCCTTTTTCTTTAGCGATCGCCAGCGGCGCGCAAGCAGTTAACGGGACGAATCCCAGTTGAATATTGACCTTTTCCAAACCATGCCGAGCGATTACAGTTTGCTTTTGAGCGCGGATTTTCTTCACCCGTTTTTGTTGATTGAGGAAGTAGATCATCTCACTCCGCAAACTGTAATAGCTGGGATGTTCGACTACTTCTAAGCGTTTGCGCGGACGGGGAATATCGACATCTAAAATCTGGCCGATTTTCGATTCGGGGCCATTGGTGAGCATGATAATGCGATCGGATAGTAATAATGCCTCATCGATATCGTGAGTCACCATTACCGCCGTAACGTGATTTTCTTCGCAAATCTGCATCAACCGCTCTTGCAAACCGCCACGCGTGAGCGCATCTAACGCTCCAAATGGCTCATCTAATAGCAATACTTTCGGACGAATCGAAAATGCTCGCGCGATCGAAACTCGCTGTTTCATCCCTCCAGAAAGTTGTCCTGGTTTCTTATCGGCAGCAGCCCGTAAACCCACCATATCGATACTTTCTTCGACAATCTGTTCGCGTTCGGCTTTGGGTAAACCTTGCAGTACTTTATTGACAGCCATCGCAATATTTTCGCGGACAGTCAACCACGGCAACAGGGAATAATTTTGAAATACTACCATGCGATCGGGGCCGGGTTTGGTAACGGGTGTCTCATCTACTAAAACCACGCCATCAGTCGCACCATCTAAGCCAGCAATAATATTTAAGAGGGTTGATTTCCCACATCCAGAGTGTCCGATTAGAGAGATAAATTCTCCCTTTTTCATATTCAAATCGATCCCTTTTAAGGCGATATAACTACCACCATTCGCTAAATTAAATGTTTTTCCAACTTGGTCAACTTCAACAAAACTATGCATCTTTATTGGCCTTTAATATAGGGTTGTATATTCGTAGGTTGAGACTTGTAGACTCTTAGGGTGGGCAGCGGCTCCCGCACGCCTTTGTTTCCCGACGGTTTAGCGGATGCAACCACGCGGAGGTTTCCTCCGCATGTGTTGCACCAAGCAGCGCGACAAGACAATGCTGGCAATATTATCAGTAATAGAAATGCCTAAACAAACCCGCCCTCCCCTTCTCGAAATATCAGCATGTCTGCCTTTAATTATTTATGTTCGTCAGGAACAACCTTTGTCGCAATAAACGCGATCGATTTATCCAATAACAAACCGACTAAACCGACATAAATCAAAGCGATAATAATCTGACTGATATTTGCTGCGTTCCAGGCATCCCAGATAAAGAACCCAATCCCCACACCACCAATTAACATTTCGGCAGCAACGATCGCCAACCAAGATAAACCGACACCAATTCTCAAGCCAGTGAAAATATAAGGAACAGTCGCAGGGAAAACTACATCCAGAAAGTACTCCTTCCTAGATAATTGCAATACCTTAGAAACGTTGATATAATCCTGCGGAATCTGTTGAACGCCAGCGATCGTATTCAGAATAATCGGCCAGATCGAAGTAATAAAGATTACGAAAATTGCTGAAGGATTAGATTGTTGAAATGCAGCTAACGCGATCGGCAACCAAGCCAAAGGGGGAATCGTCCGTAAAATTTGGAAGATCGGATCGAAAGCATCGTATAAAAATTCATTCGTACCGATAACAATTCCCACCGAAATCCCGACGATCGCCGCTAGTGTGAATCCTTGTAATACCCGTTGGACGCTCGCCCAAATCTGCCAAAATAGTCCTTTATTCGTCGCACCTTTGTCAAAGAAAGGATCGATAATTAATTCCCAAGTTTGAGAGATTACTTTAGTTGGACTGGGTAAATTGGCATCGGGACTCAATGTGAGTAACTGCCAGATAATTAAAATTGCAGATATCGCAATTAGCGGTGCGACGATCTTGCGGGTTTTGCGATTGCTTAATAGTCGATCGAGTACACTAGCCTGGGGGCGATTGATAGATCTTGCCATGAATGAGTTCTCCTGGATTGTAATTAAAAATTTAATAGCGTCATGCGCAAGATTTAGCTATGCTTGCTTAATTTTCAAACTGTTTAAATAGGCGGTAGGATTAGCCGGATCGAATTTCACACCATCGAAGAATGTTTCCACTCCCCGCGAAGTAGTAGCCGGAACCTGCTCGGCGGTGAGATTCAATTCCTTCGCAGCCGCCCGCCAAATATCTTCTCGGTTGACTCGATCGATTACTTGTTTCGTATCGGTATTGGTGGGAATTTGCCCCCACCGCATATTTTCAGTTAAGAACCACAGATCGTGGCTCTTATAGGGGTAACTAGCATGGTTGTCCCAATAGCGCATAATATTCGGACTATTTGCTGCAACTGGGCGATTATTGCCATAGTCGATCGTGCCAGTCAGTCGATCTTTGACATCTTTAACTGGTACTTTTGCCCACTCTGGATCGGAGATAACTTGCGCCATTTGCAGGCGATTGTCGGGCTTGTCGCACCATTGTTGTGCTTCCATTAATGCTTTGACGATCGATTTAGTCGCATTCGGATGCCGATCTACCCAATCGCTCCGAAAACTCAGAGCTTTTTCAGGATGATCTTGCCAAAATTCATTCGTGACTAGTGCTGTATAACCGAGCTTTTGGTTAATTAAGCGAACGTGCCAAGGATCGCCGACGCAAAAACCATCGATATTATTGACTTTAATATTGGGGACTAATTGCGAGCCAGGTACCACCAAACTAATCACATCTTGATTTGGATCGATACCCCCCGCAGCCAACCAATAGCGCAACATCAGATCGCTATTACCACCTTTAAAAGTATGGGCAAATCGCAGATAGTTTCCTGCTGCTCTCTCTCGCTCGACTCTTTCTTTAATCTTAGAAGCATCCAAACTAACATTGGCATCTTGATAACGATTGCCTACCGATATGCCTTGTCCGCCAGTATTCAAGCGCGCCACCACATACATCGGCAGCTTTTTATTATTCACCGTAATCGTGCCCATGCTCATGTGATAAGGCATCGGACTCAATACCATCGCCCCATCCAAACCGCCTCCAGCCGAGCCGATTTGGAGGTTATCCCTAGTGACACCCCAAGAGGGTTGTTTGACCAGTTCTACGTCTGGCATCCCGTGTTTTGCAAATAATTCTTTGACTTTAGCAATTACTAATGGTGCCGCATCAGTTTGACCGATAAACCCAATTCTGGCTTTAGTAGTCTCATTGCCACCAGCCGCACTAGCAGCTTTAATCGGTGCTAATTGACTGCCAGAATTGCCAGTACTGCATCCTTTTAATCCCAATCCGACGATCGCTGTTGCGCCAGCAGTGAGGATGAATTTGCGGCGAGATTGGTTGACTAGGTGTTCCATATCAGCTCTGTTTAAATTTATATTTGACAGTTATTTACCTATTTCACGAGGATTAAATCGATCGATAGAGTTAGATATTTAGAAACAATAGATTTTTAACTATGAATTGAGCCAATGTGACTATTTATTAAGTGTTTCATTAATCGATTCATAGATTAGCTTCATTAATAAACAAGCTTATCTCATCTGCTTCTCTATGCATAGAGGTTTACCATGATTTTTTGAACAGAATATCGAATAAAATCTATAAGTTTTGTGATGACTCTCCCTGGATCGGACGAGTTGACACGATCGAGAACTGGCACTTAAAATTCCTCAAGTAAGTGTATAGAAGGGATTTGAGCGATCGTGTCCTAAAAAAACAAACCCGACTTCTCGTTCGCGTAGCGTCTCGAAGAGAAGAAGTCGGGTTTGTGGGCAAGATCGTGCCGCAAGCGAGCATCAAAAAAAAAGGAGCAGCGAATCGCTACCCCTAGAATTAAGCTATTCTCACATCTTGTCCTAATACAAAACAACTAGTAAATTGATGCTTCACTTTGAAGCTCGAAAACAGACACTCGCTATCTTTAAGACTGTAGGTTGGGTTGCGGATGCATCCGCCTTTGGCGGGGCTTCGCCCTACGCGCTGCGAAGACGTGTCGCTAGACGATCTCCTCGTGCCAAGCGTCTCTGCTTGGTTCGCTGTCTTATCGTTTTTTATTCGGGGGGAACCCTAGAGATAAAAACGCCGCTAAACCCTCGGGGAACCCTACGTATTGCGCATCCGCAACCCAACCTACAGATCTCATCAGTTTTAGGCAACTGTTGTGGATCTTCAGCCCAATGCCAGACGTGTTAAAATTGTGTACACAGCGGTACACAATTTTCGTCAGGTAGAATATGCTGCAAAAAATTGGGATGAAAGATTTTAGAGATAATTTAGCCAAATACCTCAGTTCTTCTGCTCCTATGGCGATCCTGCGGCATGGGCAAACAGTAGGCTACTTTTTTCCGACCCAGCTACAGCCCGCTGAGTCAGAACAGGAATCTCTCAAACGTGCCGCAGCAGCCCTGGATGCTCTTTTGCTAGAACATGGGATTGATGAAGACACGTTGCTGGCAGAGTTTCGCCAACTGCGCTCGCAGCAACTTTAGAGTCCATCCATGTCTAATCCTAAAAAAATTGTGCTTGATGCCAATATTGTGGTGCGTGCTGTGCTGGGGAAGAAAGTCCGAGAGCTGATTCAAGAATTTTCACCCACTACACAGTTTTTCACCCCAGATCTTTGCCTTGATGATGCTGTCAAATATTTGCCGATCCTGTTCCAAAAGCGCAATCTGCCACCTGATGAGGCTTTAGCTGTGTTGGCGGGTCTAATTCATCTAATTGAGATCGTTGATGCTGATGTCTATTCTGGATACGAAGTTGAAGCGAAGCAACGGATTGCTGCCCGTGATGTCAATGATTGGCCGATTGTGGCGGCTGCTCTGCTGTTAGATTGTCCGATTTGGACGGAAGACAATGACTTTTTTGGTTGTGGTGTCGCGATCTGGACGACCGATCGTATTCGGTTATTTCTAGCTGCATAAATTCAGATCGATCGCAATTGCACCATCACTACATCGATTTAATTCATAGGCTGCCAGTTGTAGGTAGTTAGGACTGTGGGTTGGGTTGCGGATGCAATCGCGCTGAGGTCTCCTCAGCGTGCGTTGCACCAAGCGCGGATGCAATCGCGCTGAGGTCTCCTCAGCGTGCGTTGCACCAAGCAGAGCCGCAAAACCCAATGCCCTCACCTTTGGTTAAGTGTGTTGGGTTTCATTCTTCAACCCAACCTACAGATTTTTGCACTTAGCAATTGACATCGGTGGTGCTGGGTTTCTACTCGAACATAAACCCCCGATATCTGTAGATATCGGGGGTTTGTTGCATATTAACTTAACTTTCTTGCATCAGAATTGTGGCAGGTAAACGGCTGAAGGCCAAATGGTCGTTTTGAACTTCGACAAAGATGGTATCGCCTTCTTTGAAATCACCGCGCAAAATCCCTTTGGCAATAATCGTTTCCAGCTCTTTTTGGATCGTCCGTTTGAGCGGTCGCGCGCCATATATGGGGTCGTAACCCACATTAGCGATGTAATCGAGTGCGGATTCGGCCAGTTTGAGCGACAACTTGCGATCGAGTAACCGTTGTTCGAGGCGGGCGACTTGGATTTTGACGATGCTCCGCAGTTGGGTGCGTTGGAGACTGTGGAAAATAATCGTATCGTCGATTCGGTTGAGAAATTCGGGACGGAAATTATGACTGAGAGCTTCCAATACGCGAGACTTCATCTCATCGTATTTACTATCATCGCCAGCGAGATCCAGAATATATTGCGAACCAATATTACTGGTCATGATAATCACCGTATTCTTGAAGTCTACCGTCCGCCCTTGGGAATCCGTGACGCGCCCGTCATCGAGGACTTGCAGCAGGACGTTAACCACATCGGGATGCGCTTTCTCGAGTTCGTCGAATAGGATGACTGCATAGGGACGACGGCGGATGCTCTCGGTCAGTTGACCGCCTTCTTCGTACCCGACATAGCCAGGAGGCGCACCAATTAAGCGGGAGACGGCGTGTTTCTCCATATACTCGGACATATCGATCCGAATCAGCGCGTCCTCGGCGTCGAACAGGTAGTTGGCGAGGGTTTTAGCCAATTCAGTCTTACCGACGCCGGTAGGGCCGAGGAAGATGAAGCTAGCGATCGGGCGGTTGGGGTCGGAGAGTCCGGCGCGGGATCGCTGAATCGCTTCAGCGACGGCAGTTACAGCTTCTTCTTGCCCGATCACGCGGCGATGGAGTTCGTCTTCAAGGTGGAGGAGTTTTTCCCGTTCGGTTTCGACTAATTTAGTCAGAGGAATCCCCGTCCATTTGGAGATAATTTCGGCGATGTCGGCTTCGGTGACTTCTTCGCGGAGCAGGGATTTGCCGGTGGTTTGCGATTGGGCGAGTTTGACTTCGGCGGTTTCGAGTTTGCGGTGGAGTTCGATCAGTTTGCCGTATTTGAGTTCGGCGGCAAGATTGAGATCGTAGTTGCGTTCGGCTTGTTGGATCTCGATATTTACTTTGTCGATCTCTTCTTTGATGGTTTGGATATTGCTAATAATATCCTTCTCCGATTGCCACTGTGCGGTCATGGCGCGTTGTTCTTCCTTAAGATCGGCGAGTTCTCTTTCGATCTTTTGCAAGCGTTCGCGGGCCGAGCTAGAAGTGTCTTTATTTACCGACAACCGTTCCATTTCCAGTTGCAGGACTTTACGATCGATCTCGTCTAGTTCTTCTGGTTTAGATGTGATTTCCATCTTCAGACGAGCGGCAGCTTCATCCATCAGATCGATCGCTTTATCTGGCAAAAACCTGTCGCTAATATACCGCGTTGATAAAGTTGCCGCCGCAACTAACGCATTATCCGAAATTTTCACTCCATGATGGACTTCATACCGCTCTTTCAAGCCGCGCAAA
>NZ_JANPGM010000049.1:0-4934 GCF_031423935.1 Chamaesiphon sp. VAR_69_metabat_338 | reverse complement strand
AAATGTCGATCGGGTATTTCCGCTTGATTTTTGACTACTAATGTCAGCCACTCGCGATCGGGAGTATCGACAGCCACAATAATTTCGCCATCTTCCCGAGTATATTTACAGGCATTATTTAATAACTCCGTAAATATTTTGGTTAAATAAGCCCGATCGGTAGTAATCGTCGATACCAATTGCGATACGGAGGTAATTAATTTTTGCCGATCGGTTTGCGCGCGATAATTGAATGGTTCGATGGTGCTGGGCAACCAAGTCGCAATTTCTAATGATTCGAGATTGAGTCGGTGTGCCACTGGCGATGCTGCGCCTAGAGCATGCGCCTCGGCGCGACCGTCGATCGCATATTCCAATTTTTGAATATCTAAAATATTGTCAATTAGTTCTACTTCGCGATCGCATTCTTGTTCGAGAATTGCTAGGTATGTTTCGGCCTTATGTCCGACTAATAACTCGGCAATGTGTGGGTCTGTCTTTAGACTAGTTTTTAACATCCGCATCGCCATTTTGATATTCATTAAAGGTGCGCGCAGATCGTGAGAAATCTCATTAATAAACCGATCTTTTTGCTGGCATCTCGATTCTAGATCGGTAATTTTTTCGATTAATTCGGCCAGATCTGCCAGTGGGGAGGAGCTAGTAGCAACCGGCGGCACGGCATCTGTAGTAGTGAGTAAATTCATCGCTGTCAGCAATTGCTGTCCCAATGCTTGCACCCATGACAGATCTTGTGGCGTCCAAATACTATGCAGATTTCCGACTAAGCAGATCCGCCCCCACAATCCACTCTGTTGGTGTCGCTCCGCCCGCACATCTCCTTCGTAGAGATTGGGTTGTTCTACCAAGGGAATAAATACGTATCGATCGCAAATATTTAGATTCATCACCGTTGTCATCGCTGTAAATTCGACGAGTTCGTATTGATGTAGCCGCCGATCGATCTCGGCAGCTTTTTCTGGCTCTAAACTGAGCGTTAATTGTCCCAAATCTGGTAATTGGGCGATCGTCACCCACCGATGTAATTGAGATTGATACTGTTGAATCAGGACGCCATTCAGGACTAAGATTTCCTGAATTTGGGTGGCGGTAAGTTGACACAAATAAGTAGAGTCGATAGGACTGAGCATGGATGATTGATTATCGGGGTTCCGTTGTCAGATAGCGATCGATTGTGACTAGATCCAGCAGACACTCTCGATCGAGCAACCCGCTGTCTAGACAGGAGATCGATCGAATTTGTTACAATTTATTAATAAATCATGGCAAATAAGTATATGAGCGATCTCCCTGAAGAAAATTTACCGCCACTAGATCCAGCCGCTACAGCACTACTGGCACAACAGTTAGAGAGTCCTAATTTGCGCGATCGGATGGTCGCATTAGCCTCACTGCGCAATGTACCTGCTGATGTAGCATTACCATCGATTAAAAAAGTGCTCAATGATGAAAGCCTCCAACTGCGATCGATGGCCGTGTTTGCTTTAGGTATCAAAGTCACACCAGAATCTTACCCGATTTTGATCGACATCCTCGCTAATGACCCAGATTATGGCATTCGGGCCGATGCTGCTGGTGCGCTCGGCTACTTAGAAGATATTCGCGCCTTTGAAGCACTCGTCAGGGCGTTTTATGAAGATACTGATTGGCTCGTCCGGTTTAGTGCGGCAGTAGCATTAGGCAATCTTAAAGATCCGCGTGCTTTTGACGTGCTGATGCAGGCATTGGATTCCCCCGAAATCGTCCTCCAGCAAGCAGCAATTGCCGCACTCGGCGAGATTAAAGCAGTAGCGGCGATCGATAAATTGGTGACTTTTATCGAGGCTGAAGATTGGCTCGTCCGCCAACGTTTGGCTGAAGCATTAGGGCAACTACCCGCTCCCAAAAGTATTTCCGCGCTCAACTATCTCACTAAGGATGCACATCCCCATGTATCGGCGGCGGCGACGATCTGTTTGCAACGGCTGGAAGCTGGGGAGAGTTGATAGTTGGGAGCTAGAATGGTAACTCAAGGTTGAAATCATCGGTGGATGATTCCATAGGATTGGGAGTAGAGAGTTATACTGGTTACTGGATTCGATCGACTGCGAGTGAGTATCGATCGCCAACTGTTAGGTTTTAGCGAATACTTCATACCTAACACCTAAAACCTAATACCTAACACCTATAAAGATGAATGTCCGCGAATTTTTTGAGTTGAGTGCTGGCAAATGGTTTTCCCAAAAAACCAGTCAGCACCTAACTTTAAAACAGTCAGAACAGGGAAAATCTGATTTAGTCATTGAAATCTTGCCCCCAGATCATCCGCAAGCGATCGATCTGTGCCAACGTGCGGGTATCGAGCCAAGCGCGATCTGGGGTGGCGTTAAATATAGCTGGAAAGGTACCATCGCTTGGGATACCCAGCCCCAAAGTCCCACCAATCGCCAGGGCGAAACGATCGCGATCTCCGTCCCCGATGCCACCACGATCGATACTGGCAAACTAATTTATGCCACCAGTGGCGATGCTAGTGCCCCGCGAGTAGCTAGCTATACGTTAGGCGAAGATGAAGCACTAACCTTGATTAGTGAAGGTGAGAATATCTCTTCCGAAGAACGCGTGTGGTTTGAGAGCAACAACGTCCGACTCCGCACCACGATCGTTACTCAGCCTAGCGGCGAGTCGATCGCTTCTTTTTACTCAGAAATCCGGATGGGTGGGTAAAGTTTGTTACTCACTTAGCGAACGTGCTTGGAGATTCGATCCCCGATCTGAGACTACGCCAACCTTGTCATACTGCCAATTTGTCGCCAGATCGTCACAAATCTTGTGGTTTACCTAGTTGCGAAAATTGTGTCGGAGTGTAACAATGCGGTTGGTCTATTATCAGGTAAATTTTAAAAGTACGTGCAATCTAATTTAGTCGAGCCATCAAGCCAGGACGCATCTGCATTTGAGCGCGAAAGACTCCCGTTCACTATCCAAGATGTTCGATCGGCAATTCCCAAATATTGTTTTGAGCCTTCTACCTGGAAGTCTTTGTCTTATTTTTTCCGCGATGTCGTAATTGTCACTGGCTTGTACGCGATCGCCTACAAATTAGACTCCTGGTGGTTTTATCCGATCTTCTGGTTCATGCAAGCGACGATGTTTTGGGCATTATTCGTAGTCGGACACGATTGCGGGCATGGTTCATTTTCCCGTCACAAGTGGCTTAACGACCTCGTCGGACATATCTCGCATTCGTTTATTTTAGTGCCCTATCATGGCTGGCGGATCAGCCATCGGACGCATCACAAAAATACGGGCAACATCGAAACCGACGAAAGCTGGTACCCCGTCACTGAAGGTAAATACGATGAAATGCAGTGGTGGGAGAAGTTTCTCCGCTTCGATCTGACATTATTACTTGCCTATCCTCTGTATTTATTCCGCCGTTCGCCAGAACGTCCCGGCGGTTCCCACTTTCACCCAGCTAGCCCCCTCTTTCGCGAATCCGAAAAGTGGGACGTAATTACAAGCAGCATTTGGTGTGCAGCAATGGTGGCATTAGTAGCAGCAGGCACCTTTACCTGGGGCTGGTTGTGGCTGGTGAAATTTTACCTGATGCCTTATCTGGGGTTTGTCGTCTGGTTGGACTTAGTTACCTTCCTCCATCACACTGATGACGATATTCCTTGGTATCGCGGCAAAGATTGGTACTTCCTCAAAGGAGCGATTTCGACGATCGATGTGGACTATGGTTTCATCAACGATATCCACCACAATATCGGTACCCACGTCGCGCACCATATCTTCTTATCGATCCCTCACTACCACCTCTTAGAGGCTACAGAGGCAATCAAACCCGTCTTAGGCGAACACTATCGCAAATCCGATCGCTCTGTCTGGGCAGCCTTCTGGGATGCCAAGGAGAACTGTCACTATGTCTCGAATACTGGTAGTAAGATTTACTATCGATCGAAATAGGGATTAGGGATTAGGTTTTAGGCTTTAGGCTTTAGGCTTTAGGCAATTAAGAGAACGCTTGCGTTCTAATTTGCCAGAGGTTAGGCTCTAGAACCTAACCTCTAAAGCCTAAAGCCTAATACCTAATACCTAGCACTTAATCCCTAATACCTCTCCTATGCATCGACGTTATTTTCTGACTAGTCTCTTAGCAATTTGTATGAGTGTGCTGTTGTGGGGTAATTTCGTCCCTGCGGCGTGGGCACTAGGTGGTAAATTACCAGCCACAAATAAGCCAGCACCGACATTTACACTGCCAACCAATACGGGTACGGGTAGCGTCTCGCTGGCTGATTATGCTGGTAAGTGGGTAGTTGTCTATTTCTACCCTAAAGATTTTACTTCTGGCTGCACCTTAGAAGCGCGGCGATTTCAACAGGATATTGGTAAATATCAGCAACGCCAAACTGAGATTGTCGGCGTGAGTGCTGATTCCGTCGATTCTCATGCCAAATTCTGCGATTCTGAAGGCTTAAAATTTCCACTGTTAGCCGATACCGATGGCAAAGTTAGTAAAGCTTACGGTTCGTGGCTGGGAATCTTTTCGATGCGGCACAGTTTTATTGTCGATCCCCAAGGTGTTTTGCGGGCGACATTTACTAATGTCAATCCCACCGCTCACAGTCAAGAAGTATTAGTCGAACTCGATCGATTACAATCGGCTAAAGTTTAGATTTGGCATTGGCATAGCCGCTCCATTAGAGCATCGCCAACTAACTAGAAATCATTACAATTTTGCATCCTACGGGAGCGGAGAACGACGATCTCATGTCTGTTCTTCGCTCTTATTCGTTTTTAGGTGAGTAGCGATCGAGATTTCATCAGTGTATGTTAATTTGACTATCGATCTCGGTTAAATTAGATTAAAGAAGTGGCGATCAAGAGTTGCCACTTCTTTAATCTAAGTTGCTACCCATACCTCAGCGGTTAGAAACCGCTGCTCA
>NZ_JANPGM010000048.1:0-8073 GCF_031423935.1 Chamaesiphon sp. VAR_69_metabat_338 | reverse complement strand
TCGGCTTCGGTATAGCGTCCCATGCCAGCATACAGTTGCGCCAAGCTATACAAACTTTGCGCCGTGTGGAGATGATTGCTACCCAAGCGATCTTCACGGATGGTCAAAGAGCGAGTATAGAAGGGTTCCGCATCGGTGTAGCGACCCATCGATTCATATAATAGTCCCAGGTTGTTGAGACTTTGAACCGTAAACGGATGATGAGTGCCTAGTTTTTCTTCTCTGATCGATAAAGTCCGAGTATACAAGATCTCCGCGTCGGTATACTTACCCATCGATTCGTAGAGGACGGCCAAATTATTTAGACTTTGGGCTGTGAAGAGATGATCGCTCCCATATTGTTGCTGTGAAATAGTCAGCGAGTGTGTGTATAAGGCTTCTGCTTCTAAATGTTTGTCGTTGGCATTGCCCTTGGGTGAGAGCATCGACTCATATAAAATTGCTAGTCGGCTGGGATTGCCAACGTTACGATCGAGGGGTACCGATTGTAACTGGTGAGTAGAATTTCGAGCCTCGTTCATACAAACACTTAGATTTTTGACCTCGATCTCACTATATTCGATCGAATTTCGCTCGTCTAGTCAATCCAAGTACAAATACTGAGTCAAGCCTGAATTTAGGGCAATTATTCAAAGAATATACTGAATTTAAAGTGTGTAAATGATGAAATTTGACTGGTAGATCGGTAAATTTACAACGATCGTTTGACTCGATCTAATGTTTCCGAGAACAATACATCTCGAAACTTAAGGGCGAGATCGGGACAATCGTTACTGTTTGGCTTTTGCCGTAGGCTGCACGATCGCACTGCGTTTGGGGACAGAATTGTCCCGTTCGGGGGTCGGATTTTTTTTAGGCTTAGTCTTGGGCTTTGGCTCTTCTGTGGCAATCGTGTTCGGCAATGCTTGTAAAACTTGAATCTTTTCTTGATAAATAATTTTGCTATCTTTGCGGATAATCAATCGATTGGCAGCGATCGTATAATTAGTTTCACCATTATCTGCGGAAAATTGCGTACGATCGTAATAACGCAATCTCAGCGTAATACCTTGCGAACCATCCTTGGATAGTCCCACATAATGGGTAGGCATTTTGGTACCACAGATAAACATTAAATAGCTTTTAGAAGTCGCTCGATACAAAATTTTAGTGCCATCGGGACACACTAAGCTGTTGTCGCCACTCACCTCACCCAAGACAGTCGCAACTTCACCGATTGCCGTTGGCGGTTTTGCTGGTTTCGCAACCACATTTTCACCAGTCGGCGTTGACTGTTTCGTCGGTTTCAATGCCACATTCTCGCCAGTCGCAGTTGACTGTTTCGTCGGTTTCGATGCCACATTCTCGATCGCCATCGCGCCAAAATTCCGAAACTTAGTGGTAGTATTGACGCCACCACTCAAGGGGATTTGCAGCAAGGCAATTTGCGAGAGGTTGGTCGGTACTTTTGCAAATACAAATGTAGCCTTAACTGGTACATTTTCAATTAGCTCGGTTCTGATGGTATTGTTCTCGCTGCTACGATTGGCCAATTGCAAGCTGGTCGGGTAGTATTCGTTACCTTCAAAATCTACTAGCTTGATATTATTACCATTGATATCGATCGTCCGATCGCTGTTTTTACTAGTTAATGTGGCTTTACAGATCAAGTCCTGCAACCTATGAGTACATTCGCGTACGACAATCTTGATCCGGTCATCTTCATAGGTAGTTGGATTGTTTTTGACGGTTTTAGTTGGGGCTTGGGCTAACGATTGGTATGGATACAACCAAGCACATAACAGTCCACACCAGCTCATTTTGACGAGTAAGTTGATAATCATACTAGTAATTGTAGATGTCTGCTAATTTGTGGGGGTATTATATCACGAGCGATTCAATCTTTTTACGCTAAAAATTGTCTGTTTGTATTGAATTTTACATTAGCATCCGACAGCGCGAATTTGGACAATAATTGCCGCTAGCTAGATAGCTCGGTCGTGGATAATTAAGTGTTTAATATAGAGAGCAGCTTTAACCGAATTGTTCCACAAACCTTTCGACATCTTCGATAATTCGCGTCAGTTCGGTTTCACTACTCAGGCGAATTCGATCGTCACGTAACGTAATTGACACTTTGGCAACGAAGACATTGGCCCAAATATTCGGATTACAAAAAATCTCTAGGAATACATCTCCTGTATATTGATATTCGATCGGTGGTTGTGGCGTCGGTTTCCGACTGAGATCTGTCTGTGCTGTCTTGGCTTTGAGCGTAAGTGCGATCTCATTAAGTTTTGCTTGTAATTCCCGCGCTGCCGTGGCAGTAAAGCCACATGAGACAGAACCACTAGCTAAGTTGAAGATTAACGGTGATGCCATAATTTTGAGTGAAGATAAAAAGTTAATCGGATCTTATCCTAGTCAGTGCAATCTCATGCGGTCGATCGTTTTAAGTCTTTAGCTGTGAATTCTGTAATTCGCCGATGACCCCGTCAATAATTAGGTGTAGGCGCAATCGATCGACTCGATCGTCACCTGTCGCACACCGATTGCCTGAATCGCTAGACAATGGCGATCGCCTAGTGTAGACTTGTAGATTGTGGTGTAAAACTTCCAGCTTGAGTTAGCTGTGACTGAGGTGAATCGGCTCGAATAGATACTAGGCAGCTTGCTGCATCAGTCTTTTCGAGCGATCGATAACGATTCCCGATCGATCCATTGCCCCCGAACCAAGTGCGTTACGAGTGAAAACTTATCGCATCGACAGCAACGAATTGGCACATACGCGCTAATTCGCTGCCAAAGTTAGCTGGGCAAATGAGATTGAGTCGAAGCCACAGATGGACGCGCCTGCCGGTGGAAGTCCATCAAAATCCTGATGTCTCAAAATATAAGGAACGTTACCAAACCGTGTCTATCGGTATTCTCGGCACCAAACTCGGCATGACCCAAGTTTTCGACAAAGAGACAGGGAGAGCAATTCCTGTCACCGTCGTTCAGGCAGGGCCATGCACGATTACTCAAATCAAAACTACGGCAACTGATGGCTATAATTCCATCCAGATCGGCTTTGATGAAGTCAAAGAAAAAGCTCTCAACAGACCAGAACTAGGGCATCTCAAAAAAGCTGAGGCACCACCACTGCGTCACCTCCAAGAATTTCGGGTCGATAGCACCGACAGTTGGACGCTCGGACAAGAAGTCAAACCAGATATCTTCACTGTCGGTCAAATTATTGACGTCACCGGTAACAGTATCGGTAAAGGTTTTGCTGGTTGGCAGAAACGTTGGAACTTTGCTCGCGGTCCGATGTCTCACGGTTCTAAAAATCACCGCGAACCTGGTTCGACTGGTGCGGGTACCACTCCCGGTCGCGTCTATCCTGGTAAGAAAATGGCCGGACGACTTGGCGGCAAGCGGATCACGATCAAGAAATTGGTAGTAGTTCAAGTCGATGCCGAGCGCAACATTCTCCTGATCGAAGGTTCTGTCCCTGGCAAACCTGGCGCACTTCTGCGGATCGTGCCTGAAGTCAAAGTCGGTAAGTAGTCACACATAGTAGATCGAAAAGATAACAAATAATTATGGCTAATTGCGTCATTCGCGACTGGCAAGGCCAAGAAGCTGGCTCCGCCACACTGGAACTAGCTGTCGCCAAAGAAGAAAATGCCTCTCACATCGTTCACCGCGCTTTGATTCGGCAGACAAATAACGCCCGTCAAGGTACGGCAAGTGCCAAGACTCGCGCCGAAGTACGCGGTGGTGGACGGAAACCGTGGAAGCAAAAAGGTACCGGACGCGCGCGTGCGGGTTCGATTCGATCGCCGTTGTGGCGGGGTGGTGGGGTAATTTTTGGACCAAAACCCAAAGATTACAACATGAAAATGAACCGGAAAGAGCGCAGACTGGCTCTCCGGACGGCATTGATGGGTCGGATTGAAGATATTATCGTCGTTCGAGACTTTACTGGCGATCTCGCTCAACCTAAAACCAAAGAGTTCGTCCAAGCGATGACTCGGTGGGGTGTTGAAGCTGAAAGTAAAGTACTAGTTATCGTGGCGGAAGTTGAAGACAATACCTTGCTCTCAGTTCGGAACATTGCCCATGTCAAAATGATTTCTGCATCGGGACTCAACGTCTTCGATCTCCTGAATGCAGACCAGATTATCGCTACTGCTGAAGCGATCGCCAAAATCCAGGAGGTTTACAATGACGATTAGAGTTGCCGATCGCGATTTACCAGACTTAATTCGCAATGTCATCGTCACCGAAAAAGCGACGACTGCGATGGAACAAAACAAATACGTATTTGATGTAGTTCCTCAGGCTACCAAGCCCCAAATCAAAGCCGCGATCGAGTCCTTATTCGATGTCAAAGTTAAGCGGGTCGATACTCAGAACTTACCCCGCAAAACCCGCCGCGTCGGTAAATTCCTTGGTGCCAAACCCAAATACAAACGGGCAATCGTCACGATCGTCGAAGGTCAAGAGATTATCCTCTTCCCTGAAGTTTAAGTAGTTGGGAGTAAGGAGTTGGAAGTTGGGAGTAAGTATCAGTCAGTATTCTGCTAATTCTTGTCCTCCCTATTCCTACCCCTATTCCCTATCCCCTATCCCCTATCCACTAAATCATGGGAACCCGTTCTTATCGGCCATATACGCCCAGTACTCGCGAAACCGTAATCTCAGACTTTGCTGAAATTACCGCGAGTTCGCCGGAAAAGTCACTCGTTTACAACAAGCACCGCGCAAAAGGGCGCAACAATCGCGGTGTCATCACCAGTCGTCGTCGCGGTGGCGGTCACAAACGTCTCTATCGGCAGATCGACTTCCGCCGTCAAGACAAAATCAATATCCCCGCACGGGTCGCCACGGTCGAGTACGATCCCAACCGGAATGCTCGGATCGCCCTCCTGTTCTACAAAGATGGTGAAAAACGCTATATCTTGCATCCAGTCGGCCTAGAAGTCGGTACCGAAATTATCACAGGGCCAGATTCGCCTTTTGAAATTGGTAACGCTTTACCGCTGATTAATATTCCTCTGGGTACTACAGTTCATAGCGTGGAACTGACCGCAGGCAAAGGCGCGCAGATCGCTCGTTCTGCTGGTGCAGCCGCCCAGCTAGTCGCTAAAGAAGGCGACTATGTAACCTTGAAAATGCCCTCTGGTGAAGTCCGGATGGTGCGCAAAGAATGCTACGCCACCATCGGTCAAGTCGGCAACACCGACGCCCGCAACACCAGCGCGGGTAAAGCCGGACGCAACCGGTGGAAAGGCCGCCGTCCGAAAGTCAGAGGTAGCGTCATGAACCCCTGCGATCACCCACATGGTGGTGGTGAAGGTCGCGCCCCGATCGGTCGGAGCGGCCCAGTTACGCCTTGGGGTAAACCAACTCTGGGCTACAAAACCCGTAAGAAGAACAAAGCCAGCAGCGAACTCATCATCCGCCGTCGCCGTAAATCCTCGAAACGCGGTAAAGGCGGTCGTCAGAATTAGGGGATAGGGAATAGGGGATAGGGGATAGTTAAAGATCGGAATCTACTAAAAAAGTACTCCATTGTTAAACTATTTTTTATCCTCTACTCCCACCCCTGGCTAATAACTTGTCGGGCACATAGTGCCCACTATCCTTGGGGAAAGGTCTTAACCCTATCCCCTATTCCCTATCCCCTATCCCCTACTCACTATGGGTCGTTCTCTCAAAAAAGGTCCTTTCGTCGCAGATCATCTGATGACAAAGGTAGAAAAAATGAATGCATCTGGTCGTAAAGATGTCATCAAAACTTGGTCGCGGGCGTCCACGATCTTGCCCCAAATGGTCGGTCATACGATCGCGGTACACAACGGTCGTCAGCACGTTCCCGTTTTTGTTTCCGATCAAATGGTCGGACATAAATTAGGTGAATTTTCACCGACGCGGAACTATCGTTCTCACTCGAAGGGAGACAAAAAGTCCGGTAGATAATTCAAGGTAACTTTGAATTTTAAACTCTGGATTCAAGAGGAAAAATTATGGCGATCGATAATAAAACAGAAATCAAAGCAGTTGCGAAATACATTCGCATGTCTCCCTTTAAAGTGCGCCGCGTACTAGACCAAATTCGGGGACGTTCCTACCGTGAAGCCTTGATCATTCTCGAATTCATGCCCTATAAGGCTTGTGAAGAGATTATCAAAGTCTTGCGATCGGCTGTTGCTAATGCCGAGCACAACAATGGGATGAATCCAGCCAAGTTAGTAGTTTCTACTGCCTTTGCCGATGGGGGCCCCGCGCTCAAACGCTTCCGACCCAGAGCGCAAGGTCGCGCTTACAAAATCCGCAAACCGACATGTCACATCACCGTGGCAGTGGCGGAAACGAACTAGGGAGCATATAAAGAAATAACATGGGACAGAAGATTCATCCAGTTGGCTTTAGATTAGGCATCACGCAGGAACACCGTTCGCGGTGGTATGCAGATACCCGTAAATATTCCGAAGTTCTCAAAGAAGACTACATCATCCGCCAACATATCGAAAAGGATAAAACCTTAGAAACGGCGGGCATTTCCAAGGTACTCATCGAGCGCAAAGCCGACCAAATCGAATTGTCGATTCACACTGCCCGACCGGGCGTGGTCGTCGGTCGTCAAGGTAGTGGCATTGAAGTCATTCGCCAAGCTTTACTCAAAAAATTGGGTACCGATCGGCAGATTCGGATTAACGTCGTTGAGATTGCCAAAGTTGATGCCGATGCGGCATTAATTGCGGAATTTATCGCCCAACAACTCTCGCGTCGCGTTTCCTTCCGTCGGGTCGTCCGGCAGGCAATTCAACGGGCGCAACGTGCCGAAGTTAAAGGGATCAAAATCCAGGTTGGCGGACGGCTCAACGGCGCGGAAATCGCCCGTACCGAGCAAGCTCGCGAAGGTAGCGTGCCCCTGCACACCCTGCGTGCCGATATCGACTATGCGTCTAAAACCGCCGATACCACCTACGGCATCATCGGTGTCAAAGTTTGGGTCTTTAAAGGCGAAATTATTCCCGGTCAGGAAAATATCGAGGCACCTAGTGCCGCTCAACCCAAGCGTCGGCAACAGCAACAGCGTCGCCGTCAGCAGTTTGAAGACCGCTCTGATGAAGGATAGGAATTAAAACATGTTAAGTCCGAGAAGAACGAAATTCCGCAAACAACAACGCGGACGCATGACTGGTTTAGCAACCAGAGGCAACGAAATCGCTTTCGGTCAATTTGGCTTGCAGGCGATCGAACCATCGTGGATCACCGCCAGACAAATCGAAGCCTGTCGGCGAGCCATGAACCGCTATCTCAAACGGGGTGGTAAAATCTGGATTCGGATTTTCCCCGACAAACCCGTGACGATGCGCCCAGCAGAAACCCGGATGGGTTCTGGTAAAGGTTCGCCCGAATTTTGGGTAGCAGTTGTCAAACCAGGTCGGATTTTATTCGAGATTGGTGGCGTTCCTGAAGACATTGCCCGCGAATCAATGCGACTGGCGATGCACAAGCTCCCGATCAAAGTCAAATTCATTGTTAAAGCCCATTTAGAAGACGAGACGGAGTAGTAATTATGGCTCTGCCTAAAATCGCCGATGCGATCGCACTCACTGATGAGGAACTAGCTGCTGAGATTATCGCTGTCAAACGGAATCTGTTCGACCTGCGCCTCCGTCAAGCTACGCGTCGCTTAGAAAAAACCCACGAATTCAAACATAACCGCCACAAACTCGCGCAGTTATTGACCGTGGAACACCAACGTAAAACCGCCAAGGTTTAGACTAGTCAACATACAACAGCCGCAGCTAATTAACCCAACATGGCAGTCAAAGAAAGAGTTGGCCTCGTTGTCAGCACCAAAATGCAAAAAACCGCAGTGGTCGCGATCGAAAACCGCTCCGCCCACACCAAATACGGGAAAGTCGTCGTCAGAACCAAAAAATACAAAGTTCACGACGAAGAAAACCAGTGCAAAGAAGGTGACAGAGTGCGGATTACCGAAACCCGCCCCCTGAGCCGCACCAAACGTTGGACACTTGCAGAAATTCTCAGTACCAAAGCTTAATTAGTTAGTGGGGGATAGGGAATAGG
>NZ_JANPGM010000047.1:0-3111 GCF_031423935.1 Chamaesiphon sp. VAR_69_metabat_338 | reverse complement strand
TTTTATGATGAAAATAACCCCGGTCGGATTGCTGGGCGAGTCGCGCGCGGACTGACCAATCATACCTGGACTTATCCAGAAATAGCCGGACAGTTGATTCCCAAGCTAGTGAGAGTCTTGGGCATTGCGATCGCAATTTGTCTGCTGGAGTGGCGGATTGCGATTGCTTTTGCCGTCTCTTTCGTGGCTATTTTGGGATTTAGCCTCAAAGGGCTACGTTATATCATCAAACGCGAGGCACTCCTCGATAGTTATATGGAAAACACCGAGAGCCGAACCTCGGAAATTATTACCAATATTAAAACTGTCAAAGCGTTTGCCGCCGAACAGAGCGAACTCGATCGGCAGCGGCAACGCCTAGATCGGGAATTAACGGTCGTGCTCCACCGGATTCACAAGAGTTACGTCCGCTTGAATATGTGGCAGCGAACGACAGTTCAAAGCTGTGTCTTCGGCATCCTCGTGATGACGCTCCTCGCCACAGTACGCGGCGAACTATCTTTAGGTCATTTTGTCACATTGCTGAGTGTCTCTGGCATGGCCTATGCCGAGTTAGAACCCTTGAGTATCTTGGCCGAGTTTCTAGCGCGACGTTATGCCTCGATGCTGCGGTTCCATGAATTTATGCACGAGCCAGTGGGCAACGATGCGATCGATCTCAAGTCAATCGATCGGTCTGCCGCAGCATATCAGTTTACGGGCAAAGTGGAATTCGACAAGCTTAGTTTCGGTTACGACCCACAGCGGCTAATTCTACAAGATATCGATCTAGCGATCGAGCCATATCAAACCGTCGCTCTAGTTGGCAAATCTGGATCGGGAAAATCTACCTTAGTCAAGCTGTTATTTCGGTACTTTGAACCGACTCAAGGCCACATTCGCATCGATGGTACCGACATTCAATCCTTAGCGGTTGGGGCGTACCGTTCCCGCTTGGCGATCGTCCATCAGGAGGTCGATATCTTCAATGGCACGATTTTGGAGAATCTCCGCTATGGCAACCCCACCGCCGATGACACTGCCGTAGCGGCAGCTTGTCAAATGGCCCGGGTCGATGAATTTATCCAAGAGCTACCCCAGGGATATGCCACGGTAGTCGGGGAACGCGGCGTTCGCCTGTCCGGAGGACAGCGGCAGCGGCTGGGGATTGCCCGCGCCCTCATCGTCAATCCGAATGTATTGGTGTTTGATGAGGCCACTTCCAGTCTCGATTATGAGTCGGAGCGGGCGATTCAGATGGCGATGCGATCGATTTTGGGCACGCGCACCACGCTGATTATCGCGCACCGACTCAGTACCGTCCGAGATGCTGACAAAATTGTGGTGTTAGATCGGGGTCGGATTGTGGAGGTGGGGAAGCATGATGAGCTATTGCAGCACAATGGTGTCTACGCGCGGCTCCATGCGCTCCAAGAATCTGGCGTGCTCCCGTCTTAACACTCTTTTAAGGAGCCAACTCCCGATCGACCGTACCCCAGTCCAGAATTTAATGGCATAAAATGGGAGATAGTTGGGGAAAGTGTCTACGCCTGACTGGTTCACAAAATTGAATATGCAACGCTGATAAGTAAATCAACATTTTTTGTGTGAGGTACGATCGTGTTTGAACTGCTCAGTTATAAAAAGTTTCGTGATACGCCCAGTGTTCGGTTCTTTGATATTACCGTTCCCAAGTCTAACGTTCGAGATTTAGTAGTCCATCAAGGGCCGGCGATTAGTCCTCCAGATAGCGACGAAGGCTACTGGCAATTTTATCTACATTCGCATCAAGAGGACAATCTCTTGGCGATATCGGGCGGGAGAACATTTTATCTGGTCAATTTTACTTGGAATTATCCATATCATCTCGTCAGGCTCGAAAGCGATCGCGAGATTTTACGAATACCTAGGGGTACGTTTCATCGTTCTGTTTCCGATCGAAATGGTTCGATCGTCATGAATCAAGCCGTACGCGATCTAGAAGCTACTGTCGCTAGCGAATTTCGCGTTTATAATAGCGGTCAGATTCCGCGATTATTGCGAGCGACTTCTGCTTCGGCACCTTTACCCAAGTTACATGGATTCCAGTGGTAAAGATGGCAATTTGCTAGTTGGACTTGTAAAGCCGGTTTGAGCTTGGCGATCGAATTAGTCACCAATACAGATACGTACCGTGCGCCACCTGGCTGAACGTATATTTCGAGCGTGTAGAAACATTTGAGGATTATTCGATCGAGCCTTAAAAATTAGATATTTACCTGGTAATTTAAACTCAGTTCGTCACCAGGTAAGCCGCGAATACCCCAATTATATTTTGGTGTTTCCAAGATCGTAATTTCTAGATCGAGATTGGCGATGCCAAATTTTTGGTTTAATCGGTCGAATAATAACCGAATCAATTGTTTCTTGGCCTCAACCGTCCTTCCTTCAAACATACTTAGTTCGATAATCGTATATCGCTCCGTTCGCTCCCCCGCTGGATAATAGTAATCATCAGGCTCTAATGGAAAAAAGCGATGAAAGCGTTTATCGATCGGATACTGCAATGCATCGACTACACAACTGTGAATGACATCAGAAAGTTGGGATTTGATGGGATCGAGATGCGATCGCAATCCATAGATCTTAACCTGGGACATGTTGATAATTGATAATTGATAATTGATAATCGATCGTAAGAATATCGTAGTGTGTGTTGTCTTGTCTTGACGCGCTGTCTTGTCTCGCTGTCTTGACCCAAAGCCATGGGTCGGGAACCTCCCGTTCGATGCGCCGCTGCTTGGTGCGCTAAACCTGGAGGAAACCTCCGTGACGAGCGCATCCGCAAACCCTCGGGAAACCCGTAGACGAGAGAAGCGAGGCGTGTCGCAGACGGAGCGCGAATCGCTCCCAAGCTTGGGAGCGGCGTTTTTATGTCTAGGGTACCCCCCTAAAAAAAAAACGACAAGACAGAGGGGAGCTAGAGCCGCAGGATCTGGCGGGGTGAGGGCTACCTTTTTCGAGCGCGAAAGAAAGCTCCAGATAAGAGATCGGCGTCACTCGATACAGGTTAAAACGCCTTCCTTGGTGCCGCCACTCATCGATCGCACGGTAATACTCGGTTTAAGTCCGGGATAACAGCGCACCAAGACG
>NZ_JANPGM010000046.1:0-2822 GCF_031423935.1 Chamaesiphon sp. VAR_69_metabat_338 | reverse complement strand
CCCCAATATTCTGGCTTGACCGAATCTTCCATGGCCAGCAACCAGGCGGCAAAATCAAATCCGGCTACTACCCGCCAAATTTGCACCTGAGCGAATTGTCGCTCTTGACGGCGACTGAACAGCCAACGATAGCTCCAGTAGCTCAAAGCCACCCAGCGCAGATAGCGACGCTTGAGCCAGCGGAGGGGATTGTGCCGAAAAGACTTGATTTCTCCAAGCATTGGTGACTTTAGTACAGATTTTGGTCGGATATAAATAATTATGACAATAATTTGCGCCATTTAACGAAATCCGCTCTAAATTCGATCGAGATTCGCGATTGCAACATGTGGTTTAGAATAGGTAGCGGGGAATCGAGTGCAGATGTAACAAACACCATTGTGACTCGGTTTGTCGATCGCTCGACCCAGCCGCAGTAAAATATCCATGACAATCGATCGTTTGGGTGTTGGCACCGTCCCATCACAGGTGGACGTCCGCTGTGGAGCAGATCGTCTAGTCCTAATGTCTAACAGTTAGCGTTTACGATTAATATGTATCAATCTTCCGCCCGCAAAAACTTTTTAGACATTCTCAGCGATCCGACGGCGATCGCCATTCTTGCTTCGATCGCGCTCCATGCCATGATTGGCAGTACTTTCCCCTTCTTCACTCAACCAGAAAAGACCGGCAAAAAAGATGCCCCCACGACTGTTAAGGTCGTAGAATTAACTCCCAGCGAGCAACAACGCATCCCGCAAATTCGACCGACGCCCAAGCCAGTAGCACCACCCGTCACGCAACCAATTCCCACCAACCGCCCTGCCGCTACCGCACCGCGCACGCCCCAATTTTCCGCCTCACCGCAAGCGATTCCGTTCTCGCCAGTCCGCAAACCCGCCACAACAGCAACTCCGAAACCAACCACACCCAAGCAGCAAGCAACACCACCAGTATTCGATCCTAATATTTTCACAGAGCCGAAACCGCAGCCATCCCCAACACCCAAAGGTACCAAACCCAAACCCAAACCAGTAGCAGTAAAACCTGCACCTACCAAACCGCAGTCCCAGCCGCAAAAGCCGAAAGTAGACGCAACACCCGCGCCAGATGTAGACCAACCGATGGACTGGAATGGTGACGGTCAGGAACCAGCTAAGCCAACAACAACTCCTCAAGCTACAAAACCAACTCAAACACCATCCCCATCTACTTCTAGTCCTAGCACGACCCCACCAGCAGCAACTCCCGCGCCTAGCAATTCAACAGGTGATGGGAACGGTAATGGCTTTTATGGGCAATACGCCAAAGCGGCTCTAGCTAAGGAATTAGAATATCGCACAAAATACAAGGATATTGTGCTGTACGATAAGCAGATTGTCGGTCAACCATACCCAGATGGAGTACCTTGTCCGAAAGTCAAACAACTGCCATTTATCGTATTGATGGTAGGGTTTGGCAAAGTTCCTGACAATAAAAATGAAAACGACCTAGTTGGTGAAACGATCTCGCCACCCCTGGAAAATGACAAAGGATTTATTGCTGGCGATCCAGATCTAATCGCAGGTAGAACCAGAGCAAATAAAACCTTAATGGATACTGCAACTACTAAAGCTTACGCAGAGGCAACTACAGCAGATCGCAATCGGCCCGTCGCCGATCGCGGTAAACCCGTTCTGTACCGTTATCGAGTGCAATTTGAGTGCAAGGCTCAATAGTTAAGCGATCGAGCCAATGTTTACAAACACAATCGAAATTTTCTCGATCGATCTACCGAACTATCGATGGGAAGATTCGGCCATTGCGCTCAACCGGATCGATCGGGTGCAAGGTTATAGTCGGACTATCTTCAGTTATCGAGGGAGTTCGATCGTGTCGATCCGCAATCAATTTGCGCCAAAACCAGCGCGTAATTTCGTAACCCACGCAACTCAAGCGATCGTGCAGAGAGTTGGCTTACTGGCAAATTCTTGCCTAAAACTGGTAGAGCCATCGCTGGTGACTGTAACCGCCAAACTTTTTGGAAAATACACGCTCGATTCCAAGTCAATCTTCGATTTAGAACAAGCAGAGAGGATAGTGGGGATCGATCGCCAAATCTTGCTGACTGCCATTGCCAATCATCAGCTTCCGGCCTGTCTGACACAAGATCGATATTATATTAAGTATAAAGATTTAGAGCGATTTGTCGATCGCTATTATTATCAAAAAAATCCGATTCTGGGTACTTACTGTGTCAGATCGCCGACTAAGTTGTAATTCATCCCTACGCGCCGATACCCAGATGCCAAGTAGTGGCGGCAAAAACGATCGCGGCAAATAGAGCGAGTAAGCCTTGGATAACTAGACCAATAACCGAGCCGAGGACGATACCCACGCCAGCCTTCACCGAAATCTTGAATCGTTCGGCTAGCTCGACCGGACGCGGATAAAGCAACTCGCCGACCACAGCACCGATAAATGGGCCAAAAAACAAGCCCACCAGGGGGCCGCCAACAGGTAACGCGGGTAACAGCCCAATGAATCCGAGCAATAAGCCGACGATCGAACCGATTTGACCCCAATGACTGGCTCCAGCCTTTTGCGCGCCGACAATGGCGGATAACTGCTCGATCGCAAAGCACATCGCCAAGACCACGCTAGAGACAATCAGGGTAATATTGACATTATCCCACCCATATAAAAGCCCTGCGCTGATCGACGCACCCAAAATCAAAATCGGCCCCGGCATCACTGGGACGACGGCTCCTACGACCCCGACTAGAGTCGTCAGCAGTAGGGCAACATAAATTAGTGTTGTAGTTGTCACGGTGGCGGGGAATTAGGATTAATTTCGCTGCTTG
>NZ_JANPGM010000045.1:0-1992 GCF_031423935.1 Chamaesiphon sp. VAR_69_metabat_338 | reverse complement strand
CGATCTGCGGCTGTTTGCGAACCTTGCCAACTCATCCAATCTACTCCCAGACCTAGTTACAACTATTTACATACTTACAGCATACCGCACTTATTTCGACAGGACATTCCGAGGGAAATATTCAGCCATCGCTTTTAATTTCTCGGCATCTTCAGCAGTTGGGTTCGCAGATCGTCCCGTGGCATCATACTTGGCATGTATTTCAACTTTAATCCCAGCAAGCAACTTCCAATTAACATCGTCATCCACTACCGAACCATTGTAATTAAATTTACATATGTATTTTGGGTTCTCGGCAGTTCCGATAGTGGGTTGATCTAAGAATGGTGCTGTGTTGGTGCAAATATCTGATGCGGGTATTGGATTTGATGCGGGTGAAGGATTGACATTCCGATCGGTAGCATTATAAATCCGTGCAGAAGCTCTAAAGTGATCGATTTTTTTAATCAATGTTAATGGTGCTTGACCATTCACAGATACTTGAAATTCACCACCACTGGTTAATGTGTAAACTCTTTCCTCTAATATGTAGATTGGCTTACCAATACCATATGCAACTGCTTTGTTTTTGGTATTATTGTCGATCGTTTTTTGGTCGAATCCCTTAGCATAGTCGATCGAGCCACTAGTCTGTAATGTAATACTGTATCTTTTACGATTAACAACAGTATCTAATCCATTTGCAGCATCTGCGGTTTCATTAGTTTGATTGAAGATCAGCATATGTCCATTTTCATCGGACACTGCAATTCTGAGTTTTTCACTAGTCACTGAGTCGCAAAAATCATCGGTTACTCTAGTCGTACTATCATAAGGAACAGTAGGATTAGGTTCGTCAAGTTTGCAGCGATAATCTCGCGCTTTACGAAGCGCAGGCGGCAGCGTGAGGGCTAGTCTCGTCGTTGTTGGATATGTAGTTGCTGGATCGGTAGGATTAACAGTAACACTCGATCGAGTAGCTGGTCGGATGACAAACAGTGGATTTGTAGTCGTTGCGACGTCGCAATTTGTAGATGCGCTGACGGTGGTGGCAGTACTATCGGAAACCAGTAGAGAGGTTAGTGTAGCGGGATCTGTACCCGCAGGGATGTTCTGACACAAAGTTAATGCATCGCTGACCGATCTGCGAATCGTGATTTTAGAAGAGCCACTCATGCTCCCTGTGTCGGTATTGGGTGCAAACTCGATCGAGGGAAACGAGATGTCACTAATTAGTTCTCCAGATTGCTTGATGTCGTTACCAATCATTTCGAGAACTGCCGATAGATTCTGGCTAGAATCAATACTTTTCTTGTCTTTATTAAAAGTTGTACTAGCCTCGACAAAAGCAGTCAATGCTAGTCCACCAACAATAAGCATGATGGACAGACCTAATATTAGTTCGAGGAGTGTAAATCCTTTGTCAGAATGCTTGGCTCTACTAAAATGCAGTATAAGTGCCTTCAAGATCGTATACTTTTGAACCACGATAACTTACCTCTACTTTAAATTTTCGATATTTACTACTACAAACTGTTGCATCTGCATTTTTACCTTCACAATAAGTCACTTTTGTTTGATATTGTCTCCCCATTGCTTTGGTTAATAGTTTCTGAGCATCTGTAGGTGAAGTAAGATCTGGTATCGATATCGGATTAGTTGTAGAAGCACTAGCGACACCATCATTGTCGGGCATGTCTACAATTGGTTGCGATCGAATCTTGTCAAATGTCCGTTGTGCTACAATCAAAGCACCAGTCCTAATATCACTTTTAGAGTTGTTAATTTTGGCATATAGGAATAGTGGCATTGCATAAGCAAGACAGATGCCTAAAGTGGTTAGTGCAATGACTGTCTCTAGCAAGCTAAATCCTTGCTTAGATTCGAGAATTTTTTGGTGAAGATTATTTTTGTTGTTTGTTATTTTCATGTTATCAAACATCGGTACTTTTAAAATTATTTACACGCATTATTCTAATATTTGAAATCAATAACTTAAATTCAACATATTGA
>NZ_JANPGM010000044.1:0-4621 GCF_031423935.1 Chamaesiphon sp. VAR_69_metabat_338 | reverse complement strand
CCCTATCCCCTATCCCCTATCCCCTAATCGGCACCCGATTGAGGTAAAATAATGAAACTTAAGATACTGTGTTAGGAGAAAAATATTACATGAAACGGTTCGCTCGTCTGCTCGTTGTCTTTAGTCTCTGCTTAACTTGTTTAGTTGGGGTCGCTCAACCATCGATAGCAGCCAGTTGGAACAGCTCGATGTTCTTGGCTGCTGATGCTCCCGCAACTGGGGACGTCATTCGCAATAGTGCCGATAGTAAATTGGGCACAGAATTTGGTAAAAAAATCGACCTCAACAATACCAACGTACGGGCATTCCGCAAGTATCCTGGGTTGTATCCAACCTTGGCACGCAAAGTCATCGATAACGCTCCCTACAAGAGCGTAGAAGACGTGCTGAATATTCCAGGTTTGAGTGAAAAGCAAAAAGAATCTCTCAACGCTAACCTCGATAAATTCACGCTTACCAATACGGACGATACCTTTACAGAAGGTGGCGATCGTTACAACAACGGTTATTACTAACCTCGATCGGTAATTCATAAATTCACCCTTATACTTCAATCCTACCCACATTCAGGGTGGGATTTTTTTGTGTCATTCATCACAGATAATAGGAAGGAGGCTTAGGATTTAGGCTTTAGGCTTTAGGTTTGAGGCTTTAGGTTTCAGGGAATAGGGAAATAGAGCGTTTGAATACAATCGTTATTCAATATCCCAGTCCCCCGTCCCCCCGTCCCTCCGTCTCCCAGTCCCCATGTCCCCCCACTACACTCCTATGTCCCTACCTACCAGCTTTGATGTCATCGTCGTGGGAGCTGGTGCGGCTGGATTGTATTCTGCACTGTGCTTGCCAGCTTCATTGCGAGTGGCGATCGTTAGCAAGGCTAGTTTACCCTTGTCGGCGAGTGATTGGGCGCAGGGAGGGATTGCAGCGGTGGTAGATCCCCAAGATTCAGTGGACTTACATATTGCCGATACGTTACGGGCGGGGGCGGGTTTGTGCGATCGAGCAGCGGTAGAATTTTTAGTCACCCATGCTGCCGAATGCATCGATTCGCTAGTAAATTTTGGCGTAGCTTTCGACAGAACCGATGAAAAATTAGCCTTAACGCTTGAAGCGGCGCATTCACGTCCGCGCGTGCTGCACGCTGCTGATACTACCGGGAGAGCCTTAGTGAGTACTTTAGCCGATCGCGTTTTAGCTCAACCCAATATTACAGTCTTTACCCAAGCTTTCGCGCTAGATTTGTGGCTAGAAGCTGGCATTTGTCGGGGCATTAGTCTCCTGTATCAAGACCAAATTACCTGGGTGGCGGCTACCGCTGTCGTGTTAGCCACCGGCGGCGGGGGACAAGTATACGCTCAGAC
This sequence comes from Chamaesiphon sp. VAR_69_metabat_338, assembly GCF_031423935.1. NCBI lineage: Bacteria > Bacillati > Cyanobacteriota > Cyanophyceae > Gomontiellales > Chamaesiphonaceae > Chamaesiphon > Chamaesiphon sp. VAR_69_metabat_338. The sequence goes on along the minus strand of NZ_JANPGM010000044.1, from coordinate 3,260 downwards.
TACCAATCCCCAAGTCAGTACTGGCGATGGTGTGGCAATGGCGCACCGCGCGGGCGGATTGTTGCGGGATCTGGAATTTTTTCAGTTTCACCCCACCGCGCTCACCAAAGCTGGCGCGCCGCGCTTTTTGATTAGTGAAGCAGTCCGGGGTGAAGGTGCCCATTTAGTAGATGACACTGGCTATCGGTTTACCTTCGACTATCATCCCGCCGGAGAACTCGCCCCTAGAGATGTCGTCAGTCAGGCGATTTTTAGCCATTTACTCAAACACAGTCCCGACCCAAGTAAAGGATGCGTCTGGCTCGATTTAAGCCCGATTCCCGAATCAAAAATTCGGCATCGATTCCCGAATATCATTCAAGTTTGTCAGCATTGGGGCATCGATATTTTACATGAATTGATTCCGGTGGCTCCAGCCGCACATTATTGGATGGGTGGCATTCATACCGATTTGATGACTCGCACCAGTATTCCTGGCGTTTATGCTGTGGGTGAAACTACCAGCACTGGCGTACATGGAGCTAATCGGCTCGCGAGTAATTCACTGTTAGAATGCGTGGTCTTTGGTGCCCAGTTGCAGAAAATATCGCTCGGTGAATCGATACCAGCATTATCGATCGATCCGCCTACAACAGCAGCCGAGGAACTAGAAGTTCAACTCCAACAAATAGCCGAAACTACTCTAACTTGGTCGCAACAAGTCAGTTCGATCCGCCAAGAATTACCCCGATTGATGTGGCAAGCTGCCGGAATTTGTCGCGATCGAGCTAGTTTGGAGACAGCAATCGATCGAGTTAAACTGTTACAGACAGAATTCGATCTTCTGGCCATTAGTCAATTAATTGCCCGACTCAATCCCCAAATAACTATTGATTTACCAGCCGGAATCTCTCAACAAGATATCTATGTTTGGGGTGAAACTCGCAACTTATTAGACATCGGACTAACGATTTTAACTGGCGCGCTGCTGCGGACAGAAAGTCGAGGCGGACACTATCGCACTGACTTCCCTAGCCTCGATCCTACTTGGCAAGTTCACACGATCGTCGAGGGAGACGTATGGTCTAAGTCTGATGCGATCTCTTGAAGAGGATTTGATTTTAAACTCTAACCGATTACAATATAAAGACAGAAATATAGCAGCTTTTGTCTCAGGAGTTAGGTTGAATGGATATTTAAAAAACCTTAAGCAGTTCTCTTTCGGATACGCTTGTAGCTCGTCAAGTCGTGCATAGCGATCCAGATATCATGTCTGGTATCCCTGTATTTGTCGTTACCCGCGTACCGCTCCAAACTCTATTTGATTATCTTGAAGGTGAAGCAGGATTGAAAGAATTCTCAGAAGATTTTCCACACCTAAAAATCCCTGCAATTCAAGTTCTAGAAACTATCGCTCGAATCATGCTCTATAGAGGCGAAATTATTAATGCGCATTCTACTGGATGAAAATCTTCTGAGTCGAAAACTCAAGCAGCCGTTGGCGGAGCCTCTCGTAAGAGAATCGTCGATGCTGGTTATAGTGTGCATAACGTCGATAATATGGGCTGGCGGGGGACAAAGGATCGAGATCTATTAGCTTTAGCGGATGCTTATCCCTTCGATGTTTTTATCACCGCTGACAAAAATCTGCCTTACCAACAAAATATCGACATTTACACACTGAGAATCATTGTCCTAAATACTAAAACTACAAAACCTGACTATCTCATTCCCCCGATCGAACAGGCTTGTTTAATAATCCCTACCCTTGTGCCTAGATCGATTACACTCATTGATGACGATCTGCAAGTTACTTTATTACAGCCGTAAACTTATAGGATAAATGAATTCGATCGAGTTCGTAACGAGATTACCTCCAGTAGGCTTCACCAACGAGAAGATTGAGGATAATCGCGAGCGGTGGGCAAGGATATTCACCCCAGAAATGATTTAGGATTGCTATAGCAGCAGTATGTTTAGCTTGCCTCAATCACCTCCTCAATGAAGATCGATCCCAAACAATCCCAACCAGAAGCGACGGCACCCCAACCATTGCTAGTGCAATGGTGGCAGCAATGGCGTGAAAATATTACCATCTTGATTCTGGCTCTCGGATTGGCTGTGTTCATTCGGACATTTGTGGCCGAACCGCGCTATATTCCATCCGAATCCATGTTACCAACCTTGGAAATCGGCGATCGCTTAATTGTCGAAAAACTCTCCTATTATACCCACCTGCCCCAACGCGGCGATATTGTTGTCTTCGCACCACCGCCACAGTTGCAAGAGCAAGGCTACCTCGAAGAGCAAGCTTTTATCAAACGTGTTATCGGTCTGCCTGGAGATAAGATCGAAGTCAAAAATGGTCGCGTCTATATCGATGGTGCGCCAGCTACCGAACGATATATCGCCGAAGCTCCTAATTATGCCATGTCACCGACGATCGTCCCTCCAGACCAGTTATTTGTCATGGGTGACAACCGCAATAATAGCAATGACTCCCACGTATGGGGGTTCTTGCCCAAGACTAACGTCATCGGGCATGCCTGCTTTCGGTTCTGGCCGATCGACAGGTTCGGCGGTGTGAGCTGAACATAAAAAAAGACCGATAATTAGTTACCTAACCATCGGTCTAAAAGCTAAAAACCCCGATTTTCCCTAGCAGTGAAGTATCAGTAAGAGACTAACAGTACTAAAAAAATATTGTTGAACTTTGGCTGCTTCATTAATTTCAATCGGCTAGCCAACCTTCTAAACCAAATATAACTGCTAGCGATCGCTCCGGCATCAGCCATTTGGACGACTAACCACCAATACATAGACTCGATCGCTACCGGTAGCTTATTCTAGTAATAAGACTTTACACTATCCGCTCCATATTGCCCCAGCTTGGCGCGCTTTACTCCCTATCTCTTATCTCTAATGTATTACTTTCCCCAAGATCCTCCATATTTCATTTTAATCGCTGGTTTACTTGCAGGTATCGCTTGTGGTGCGGCTTTCGATGGCACTCTGCGCAAAAATGTCAAAGATTGGTCGGCAGATCGCAACAATATTATTCTGGCCAATAGCGATGGTATCAACTTGCGATTGCCCTTTTTGGGGGTGTGCGTGGGGATTATTTTCTTTCTCTCGGCTGGTTTGGAAATCTTCGGATTTCCGACTTGGCTGGCATATAGTATCGCCTTTCCGTTGACGTTATTAATTGCGATCTTGCTGTGGTTTCAGCTCCGAGTCGTATTCAGACAACTCGACAGAGGTGGTTCGCCCGCACTAGATTT
>NZ_JANPGM010000043.1:0-3102 GCF_031423935.1 Chamaesiphon sp. VAR_69_metabat_338 | reverse complement strand
CGTTCCCAGGTGGTAAACCGTTCGGGTGGAAAGTAGAAATACCGCTCCCAATAGTATTGGGTAATTAGGTCGGGCGTTTCTGCGGTATTGCCAGCCTTATTGGTATTAGCAGATGGCACAACCTATACTGGTTGGTCATTTGGAGCGATGGGTACGACCATTGGCGAAGTTGTCTTCAATACGGGGATGACTGGCTATCAGGAAGTTCTCACCGATCCTAGTTATAGCGGTCAGATCGTCGTGTTTACTTATCCAGAATTGGGTAATACTGGCGTCAATCCCGACGACGAGGAATCTCACGCACCGCACGTTCGGGGCGCGATCGCGCGCAATGTCTGCTATCGTCCGAGTAACTGGCGATCGACAGCTTCGCTGCCTAAATATCTCGAACACCACAATATTCCTGGGATCTACGGGATCGACACCCGCGCGCTGACCCGCAAATTGCGATCGGCAGGAGCAATGAATGGGGTAATTTCTACCGAAATTCTCGATCCGGTCGAACTGCTCAATCTAGTCAAGTCAGCACCGAGTATGGCTGGCTTAAATCTCGTCGATAATGTGACGACAGATCGGGTCTACGAATGGTCGCAACCGAGTGAAGCGATGTGGGAATTTAAACCCGAATCGCCTGTGGGCGACACTCAGACCCTAACTGTCGTTGCCTTGGATTTTGGGGTAAAACGCAATATTCTCAAACGGTTGGCAAGCTATGGTTGTCGGGTAATTGTCGTACCGGCGGACACTTCTGCTGCCGAAATTCTCAAGTACGATCCCGATGGGATCTTCCTCTCAAATGGCCCTGGCGACCCAGCCGCCGTGACGACAGGGATTGCGACGACTAAAGAGTTATTGAGTGCTGACAAGCCGATTTTCGGCATCTGTATGGGTCATCAAATTCTGGGTCTATCATTGGGTGCAGAAACATTCAAACTCAAATTCGGTCATCGCGGCCTCAATCAGCCGGCTGGACTCACCCAAACGGTAGAGATCACCAGCCAAAATCATGGCTTTGCGATCGAGGCAGAGTCCTTAAGTGCGGAGATCGAAGTCACCCATCTGAATCTCAACGATCGCACGATTGCGGGATTGCAGCATAAAACGCTCCCCTGTTTTTCCGTCCAATACCATCCAGAAGCTAGTCCTGGCCCCCACGATGCGGATTATTTGTTTGCCAAATTTGTCAAACGGATGCGCCAAAATTCCCAGTCAGGAGATAGAGAGTAATCCAGTAGCAGGATTGTTAGAATGATCGACTGAAGCTGTGAGTGCGTGCTGGGAACAGATCGAACCCCGATCTAATCGGTAGATCCAAAGACAAATATTCATAGTGTCATTACTGACTCAAATCTAGCTATGGTATTAGGTCTGCTGGCTCGATCGCCTACGGTCTGCTGTCGCTACTATCGATCGGCTGTTGACAAGAAGGCCGTAATTTGGGATCGATCCTAGAGTATTGTTTAGTATCGCTTACAGATAAATTATTTATTTAAGTAACCATTTAAGGAGGCTATTATCGCTGAAACACTAAGCTTAACCGTGAGTCTCCGAGGCACTCGCGAAGTAAAAGATAACTATCAACTATTCCGCCTCACCGGATTACTCGATGCATTTTCTGAGCCGACATTTAGAAAGGTGATGGAAAAATGCGTAGAAGAAGGGCCGGGAAACCTGATTTTGGATCTATCCAAAATCGATTTTGTGGATAGTTCGGGACTAGGAGCCTTGGTGCAACTAGTCAAAAAAGCTCAAGGTGTTGAAGGCACCGTTCAAATCGTCACGAATGCGCGGGTTACTCAAACTGTCAAACTCGTTAGATTGGAACAGTTCCTCTCGCTCCAAACATCTGTTGATGCAGCGTTGGCCAGGATTACAGCCAGTTAAAGGTCGTTGGGATCGGTCGTTACGTCGAGCGATTGGCGCATCAGCAAAAAAGTGATGACCGATCCCAGTTACTAGCTGCAAAGTTTAATGTCAAAATCGCCAAAATTCTACCAGTTTCGATCGATTTTGAGTAAGATCGGAAAGCTGAATCCACATTACTTTAGAACTATTAGTTATTACATCAGAGATCGCAGTGGGCGAACATGAACTACCACCAAGCTGGCAACAGCCAAACATTCTAGGTATTCCCCCCGATCGAGTGCCCCAACTGTCCCCAGCAGCTCTTGCATATTTGGGCGATGCTGTGTACGAACTTTTCGTGCGTACGAAATTTTTACTTCCGCCCAAGCGTTCTCATGTTTATCACCAACAAGTTGTCGCCCAAGTACGTGCTGAAGCTCAGTCTAGTCATTTGCAGTTCCTCTGGAGTCACCTGACAGCCGCAGAATTAGATACGATTCGCCGAGGTCGCAATGCGGCAAGCGGTCGTCCGCGTCGCCTCGATCCCGAAGTTTATCAGCAAGCTACCAGTTTTGAGACTTTAATCGGTTATCTTTACATTACCAATCCCCCCCGGCTTTGGGAGTTACTCGCTTTACTCCATCTCGATCCGACTCCAACCCCATAATTTTAGCTAAATAGACATCATGGTATTTAAACCTCGTCGCTCTAGTGGCGGCAAACCTTCACCACGTCAAGGAGATCGCGACGGTTCGGGAAGTGGAGATCGCGATGCTCGCCCGAGCCGCAGCTCGGACGGTCGATCGAATAGTGGCGACAAATATCGTCAGACTGGAGAGGCACCGCGTCGTCGCGATGGCGGTACATCTGGTTATCGCGATCGTCCCACGGAAGATCGGCCCACTGGGGATCGCCGTCCGCGCAAAACCGATGGCGCGAATAACTTCGACCGAGATCGCAGCTATCGTCCTCGCACCTCCGAGGGCGGATCTAGCTTCGACCGACCCAAGCCCAGCAGTAAATTCGTCCGCGCCGATAAACCCCGTGAAGAGCGCAAAGATTGGGGCGTACCCCGTCCGAACCAAGCACGAGATTTTGCACCCCGTACCGACGGAGATCGGCCCCGTAGAGATGACTCATCCGGCGATCGTCGCGGTGGCAATGGTGCCGATCGAGGCCGAGCCGAGCGAGATCGACCCAGTTACAATCGCGACGATCGCGCTGCCAGCTTTTGTGGAGATCGCCGCCCCCGCGAAG
>NZ_JANPGM010000042.1:0-2906 GCF_031423935.1 Chamaesiphon sp. VAR_69_metabat_338 | reverse complement strand
GACGGCTGAATTTAAATACCCGCTGTACAAAGCCCCTGTTAGCTTTAGCAGTTGGAAAGATCCTCAACCCGACCGGCTACAACTAGAGGGCGCAGACGGTCTCCAGGGCAGCAAAAGCGTCCTCGCGGGGAATGAGATCTTCTGGATGCGCGATCGTTTTGAAGCGATTCTCGTCCAAATTCAAGGTTCTGCCGAACTCAATCTCGCCGATGGCACTAAAACTACGGTTGGTTATGGTGGTGGCACCAATTTTGCCTACACTAGTATCGGCAAAGAACTCGCCAAAGATGGTAAAGTAACCCCCGCACAGCTTACACTCGCTGGCGTGATCGGCTACTTCCGCGACAATCCCCAGGAATTAAATGTCTACATCCCTCGATGGAAACGCTTTGTGTTTATGAAGGAAACCTTCAACGGTCAACCGATGGGTAGTATCAATGTGCCGGTGACACCCGAGCGATCGATCGCCACAGACAAATCGATGATGCCACCAGGTGCCTTGGCACTAGTTCATACCGAGCTACCATACACTGCTGACGGTCGATCGATCCAGCAAAAATTGGTCAGTCGCTATGTCTTGGATCAGGACACTGGTAGCGCGATTACTGGCCCCGGACGAGTTGACTATTTTATGGGGAAAGGGAAGATTGCTGGCGATCGTGCTGGGGTCACTGGTGGGCCAGGACACCTCTATTATTTGTTATTAAAGAGCTAGTTACTATTTGAATTAGTTGCAAATATCCAAATAATAAAGAGCGATGGAAACTTTTCCATCGCTCTTTATTATATATAATACAGAAAGACAAGAATTAATTAAAGCTAGATTTAAGATATCCAATCGACTTTTAAGCCGTCGAGGTTATTAGAAATAGCTAAAGTTTTGGGTAAGCTAATCGACAAATCGGTATAGCTAAATTATAAGCATTGTGTATTCGCTCACAGCAGGTTATTGCCGATCGGTCACTATGAGGATCTGCTGACGAGTTTGCTCGGATTGCACCAGCTCGGGCTAGCTGTCTGAAACCAGTTCGATCGCACAAAGTGACTTTTTTAGTGTGATGCCACCACCAGCCAATTTTTCATCCCGTATCCGGCACAACTTAAAAACTATGAATCTAATTAAAAGCCGCTCCAGCCAGTTGGCGATGGGGGCGATTTCTATGGCGGCGATGTCTGGATTGTCTACCACAAATGCCGCATCTGCTGTCACCATCACTTACGAAAATCCCAATATCTACTCTGCTAGTGCTGCAATTGGGCCGACTAAGCAGGTTGATTTTGAAGCGGCGACGCTTGGAAATAATAGCAATTACAGTATTAACCTTACCGATGCTGCGGGTAATGGCTACATAGCCACATACGATTCACTCCAAGTCAGTAACTACGGTGACAATGGTAAAACGGCTGGAGCTGGCTATGCCGGACAATTTGCGAGCAATATTGGGAGCGTGCCGACGACCAATTTAACTTTTGCCACCACAGCAGGTAATAATGCCGCCGGAATCAAGTACTTTGGTATGTTCTATTCGTCGTTAGATAGCCTCAATCAACTAACGTTTTATGATGGCAGCAACATACTTGCTAAATTTATGTTTAGCAATATTCCCCAACTTTTGCATTATGATTCTGCATTGGTGGGTGGCCCATACAATCAATATGGAGCCTTCTTTAACTTTTATGCTGATGCTGGCGAGCAAATTACCAAAATCAACTTTACGCAAACTGGTGGCGGTGGCTTTGAGAGCGATAATCATACCTTCCGAGTGCCCGATGCAGTCTCGATCTCTGGTAATGAGGTCGATCCGGCTGGCTTAAGCGTTACTGCCGGTACTTTGCGCACTCAAAAGATCCCCGAACCCGGCGATCTGGTTGGTACCTTGCTTGGTGGTGCGGCAGTCTGGGGATTGAAGCGGCAACTGCGCAAAAAAAAGCTGGCGACTACAGATTAATTCGCATCATCGAACCCGATCGGATGTGCGAGACTAAAGGCGATCGTGCATCCGATCCTGCGACCCACTTGGCGATTTAGTGCAAAGATCGAGTTCTCGATTTCCAAATCTAGCTGGTAAAATTCTCACGACAGCACTACCTGAAGCAAGCCACGAATCGCAGCTAGAAATAACAAGTCAGGTTATTTTTGGTAAAATATCGATCGGACTACTCCACACCATCGCCGCTCCCTACCCATGCCCGATTTCAGTACTACCTCACCATCGATACCTTCAGATATCGCCGCGTTGCAGGAAAAATTTACAACTAGCACCCCAAAAGATCGGTTGCAGATTCTCCCGCAGCTGGTTGCTACTGGACTTCCAGGCATTAACATTTTAATCGAGTGGCTCCAACAGCAACGGGAGATCCCACCGACGATCGTCAGTGGTGCGGTGTATCAAGCTCTCTATCAGAGTGAGGTTGCAGTTGCCAAAGATTACCTCGATCGAGAGTTGCCAACCGGCGTTGTGCCTTTGACATCGAGCATGAGTATCGACTACACCCAACTTCAAAAACTATTAGCTCGACAAGAATTTCAAGCAGCCGATAAACTTACTACCGAAAAACTCTGCGAGCTGGCTGGTGCCGATGCCGTCAAACGGAAGTGGATTTATTTTACAGAAGTCGAACAATTACCAACGATCGATCTACACACGATCGATACTTTATGGTCGATCTATTCTGAAGGCAAATTTGGCTTCTCGATTCAACGCGAAATGTGGTTGGGCACAAACAAAAATTGGGACAAACTCTGGCCGAAAATTGGCTGGAAAGAGGGTAATAATTGGACGCGTTATCCAGGCGCATTTACCTGGGATTTGAGTGCGCCCAGAGGTCATTTGCCACTGTCCAATCAGTTGCGCGGCGTGCGGGTTATCGCATCCTTACTATCTCATCCGGCCTGGGATAAAGTG
>NZ_JANPGM010000041.1:0-3391 GCF_031423935.1 Chamaesiphon sp. VAR_69_metabat_338 | reverse complement strand
GGAACAAAGGCGTGCGCGTTGGCGAAGCCGCTGCCTTAGCAGATACCGCTTTGCGGTAGCACACCCTCCTCTACTACTATCAATTATCAATTATCCTCTCCCTGTCACCGATAACCCCTCGACAATCAGCGAAGGCGTGTGACAAGGGCCATTCCAATCGATATCTGCGCCGAGGGCGACGACTTGTTTGAGAGCGGTGTAGACATTACCACTAACCATCGTATCTTTGACTCGCCCGACAATTTCGCCATTGCGGACGCGATAGCCCAATTCGACATTAATCGAAAAATCGCCAGACATGCCAGCGTCGCTGCCGAGAATTTGATCGATGATAATGCCAGAATCCAGATGTTTGACTAATTCTGGAAAACTCAATTTTCCAGGAGCGATCGTCAGATTGACTAGATCGGGGGTGGGATAACTGCCCAAACCCGATCGAAAACCATTGCCCGTGGAGCCAGAACCAAGCTGACGACCGATCGTTCGATCGGCATAAAATAACTTGAGCTTACCAGCTTGAATCAACGTCAACGATCGCGTCGGCGAACCCTCGTCATCGAAGGGGCAACTAAATGGCCCCCGATCTGGCTCTTGCGCGATCGTCAGCAGCGGTGAAACTACTTTTTCGCCCAATCGATCGCTCCAAGGGGAAGCCCCTTCTATGACCTGTTTGCCGTTCATTGCCGCCTGCACGGTTTCCCACAACATATCGGCAGCTTTGGCCGTAAATAAGACGGGAATTTTACCCGTAGGCGGATTGACATTCTTCTTCGCCCATTGAAGTCGTTTGATTACACTCTGGGCAATTTTGGCTGGATCTAAATCGCCACGCTGCGTTTGGCCGTCGCCCACACTCAAAAAATCATCCCCACGAATCCATTCAACTGCTAGATAACCGCTCAATGTGGTATCGGTGTAGCTGCAATCCAGTCCTAGTGTATTTACTAACCGAGTCGTTTCGATATCGCAGTCCCACTGACTGCTACACAGCACATCTGGGAAATCCGCACGCACTAATTCGATCGCGCTTTTGCCCATCGCCACCAAGTCCTCCATCGGAATGGTATGACCCAAATCGGGATAGACATTGCGATTGGCCGCATTTAATTCTGGCGTTTCGCGATCGTTTAATTGAGACAGTTCGAGGCTTTTAGCAACTAAAATTTTGGGATCGACGGCACCATAAGCAACGGCAATCCCCGGTCGGCCATCTTTCCACAACCGCAGCGCAATGCCTTCACTCTGAGCTGTTTCCAACTGTTTGAGCCGATTTGCTTCAAAAAAAACTGGTCGCGATAAGGATTTGGCTTGATAAACTTCTGCTACTTCTGCACCCGCCTGGGTAGCTAAATCTAAAAGTTGTTCGGCGATATCCATATGGGACTGGGGGGACTGGGGGACGGGGAGACTGGGGGCAATTATGAACTCAAGAGAATTTAACTTTTCCCTATTTTCTCATCATAAAGCACCGCAACACCCACTCGTTTGCACGATCGACGATCGATTATCAACTTTTAATTATCAACTTTCTTCATACAAGAGCCAAAATCCCGCAAATTCTTCACTGTCGGGAGTAGCTTGGATCGCGATGAAGTGAACGCCCTTGGCTTGTTGTTTGCTGGCTTCAAATCTCGCGGCTTCTTGTTGAGTCGTCCCTTCGAGACGGGCTAAAATCCAGCTTTCACTGGCTCCTGTTTCTAATAGTAAGGTCGATTTGGGTGCGGGTTGATAGCGCACCGCTACGATTTCCAATCCCGACATCCAGGCGGCCATCGGTACCGAGCGTGGCGAATAAACTATTAATCCCGGAATCTGAGTTTCGGGGGCGACTTTGACCATATCAAGGGGGAAAGCTTCCCCAAATCCGATTTGCCAATCGCTCATGTCCGCAAACTGACTGGCGGCGAGATTTACAAATGTCCACTTCTCACCAATCAGAGCTTCGGGTAGTGGTTTGGGCGGATCGGAGAACATCTGCACGGAGGTAGTCGTCGTCGCTTGAAAGTTCGGCTGTTGGGGGTAAAAGTGCTCCATGCGATCGTCCAACCATTGCCGCAGGGCGATCGATCGCCGACTCGCCGCCGAAGGTATCCCGATATCCTTACAAGCTTTGGTAATCATATTATTCATCTGTCGCCGAAAGAAGCGAATCCGCTGTGGCGCGGCATCAGCTTCGCGCATGGCAGTCTGTAAGGCTTCGCCCAGCCAGAGTGAGTTGACGCGATCGCTCGGACAATATTGCGCGTATCGAAAGAGCTGAGCGGTTGATTGCTGAGTCGTCGTCGGACTTTCGCACACTAATAATTCCCAAACCTTTTTTTGGTTTTCATCAACCAGGGGGCGTGAGTAAAAATCGATTTCCCAGATCGCTCCCATGATTTGCTACTTGCTGCTTGCTTGATGATTTTTACATTAATCTCTTATTATCCGCCATTTTTGGACATTAGGGAATAGGAGATAGGGGATAGGGTTTAGGGAATAGGGGTTAGAGAGAGAGTTGGGGTTTAGGTATTTGTTTGCGATCGATCGTGGTGGATTGACTGTTGGCTCGTGGATCGCCCAGACAAACCCGCTATGATTATTTTATAAATATCAATCGCTCAATTATAGATTTCCAACCCTATTCCCTATTCCCTATCCCCTGTCCCCTATCCCCTATCCCCTAATTCCATGCTACTTTCCAAAGGATTTGAAATTGAAGTCTACACGGGTACTCCCCAGGGAGAGATTGTCGGTTTATCCGATCGGATTGTGGCGGATTTGGATGGGTTTATTATCGAACCGGATAGTCGCAATGTCGAATACACCACCGCGCCATTCACTTCATACGATCGATTATTGTGTGCGCTCGTCCAGCCGCGCCGCCAGTTACGTGCCTATCTCCAAAAAATTGGTGACTATACCCTGATTCCTGGCAGCACCTTATCTTTAGGCGGTACGGATACCTTTTATCGCTCCGATCCAAATAATCCTTACCATACTTACATCGAGCAGACTTACGGCACCAATGTGGTCACGGCGAGCTTGCATATTAATATCGGGATTAGCGATCCAGAATTGCTGATGCGGGCTTGTCGGCTGGTGCGGGTCGAAGCTCCATTGTATCTAGCCTTGAGTGCGGCATCGCCATTTCTCAATGGTGCGCCGACGGGCTACCATTCCACCCGCTGGGGATTATTTCCCAAAACACCCCCACACGTCCCATTGTTTACCAGTCACGCCCATCATATTCAGTGGGTCAACGAGCAGCTAGCCCAAAAGACGATGCAAAATGTCCGTCATCTGTGGTCGTCTGTGCGCCCCAACGGCGATCGCCGCCCCTACAACCTCAATCGGCTGGAATTAAGAATTTGCGACCTAATCATCGATCCGATCGCCTTGCTGGCCGTTA
>NZ_JANPGM010000040.1:0-1626 GCF_031423935.1 Chamaesiphon sp. VAR_69_metabat_338 | reverse complement strand
GCGACGATCGCGCTGCTAGCTTTGGTGGAGATCGCCGCCCCCGCGAAGATCGGCAGTCCAACTCTGGTGGAGATCGCCGCCCCCGCGAAGATCGTGCTTCTAGCTTTGGCGATCGCCGTACCGACAATCGCCAAGATGCATTTGTCAAAAGAGACAGCCGCAACAATCGCGGTGGCTGGCAAGATCCGCCCGCACCAGAAATTACCGAAGAAGAAGTTACCGATTATCTCTACGGCAAGCATTCGGTCTTCACGGCGATCGAAAACGAACGTCAAATCAATCGGATCTGGGTACTCGCCAAACTCCGCCACCATCCCGCCTTCTTCACCCTCATCGACCAAGCCAAAGCCAATGGCACGGTCGTCGATGAAGTAGATGCCCAAAGACTGAGCTATTTAGCCAATGGTGGCAATCACCAAGGGATCGTCGCCCAGGTGGCACCTCATGATTATCTCGAACTCGAAGAACTAATCGCCCGCGCCCTCGCCGCTACCGATTCACCCGTCATCGTTGTCGCCGATGGCATTACCGATCCCCAAAATCTTGGCTCGATCGTCCGCACGGCTGAAGCTTTGGGCGCGCAAGGTGTCGTCATTCCTCAGCGGCGGGCAGTCGGGATTACCTCTACGGTATTAAAAGTGGCTGCTGGAGCCTTAGAACACCTTCCCGTCGCGCGGGTGGTCAATCTCAGTCGTGCTCTAGGTCAACTCAAAGAAGCTGGTTTTTGGATTTATGGTACTGCGGCTGATGCCGAGCAAGCAATCTATAGTGTCGATTTTGCAGATCGCCGTCCGATCGTGCTGGCGATTGGTGCCGAAGGTGATGGACTGAGTTTGCTCACTCAAAAAGGTTGCGACTATTTAGTCTCGATTCCGTTGAGCGGCAAAACACCCAGTCTAAATGCTGCCAATGCTGCTGCGATGTGTTTATACGAAATATCGCGACAGCGTCTGTCAAATATGTTACGGCTATCTGAGCGTTAAGCGAGTATTTTGGGATTATTTAGTATCTAGGGCTTAATAACGCTCCGGTCAATTAACTTATTAACCTTCTTTGAATCAGCGGAAGCTAAACCAATGAATATTCAAGACATCTGGAGCAGCGCGCTCCATCTGATGGGACAAGCATGGTGGGTCGAAATTACCACGGCTCGACCTCACTGTACCTATTATTTTGGGCCATTCGCGACCGCCGTGGAAGCTGATGAAGCCAAAGCTGGTTATGTTGAAGACTTGGAGTCTGAATCCGCTCAAGGGATACAGGTAGCAATCAAACGCTGTAAGCCCGTCCAGATGACGATCGAGCACGATCGAACCGCTGCGGAAAACTACGAGACGATCGTCAAAACATCAATGAGCGGTCAGTTTAGCTAATCATTGGTCAGCTAGACCGGATGAGAGTTAGCAAAACTACGATCGCTCGTAGTTTTAATCTCAGTATTCGATAATTCGATCGAATCTGACATCGATCGTTATTTCCAGATTACTACCAGCAGCGGGGCAACACCCCGCTTTTTTTGCGAACCCAAAGCTTATCCGGAGTAATACGATTCCCCGCTGTCTTGACCCAAACGCACGCTGTAGGCGTTGGCGTTGGCGTAAGCCTGCCGTAGGCACAGCCTCTCCG
>NZ_JANPGM010000039.1:0-1993 GCF_031423935.1 Chamaesiphon sp. VAR_69_metabat_338 | reverse complement strand
TCCAGTGCGAATTTTGGGGCCGCCTAAGTCCATCATGACTTTACATGACGTTCCTGTTTCTCTTTCGGCACGGCGGATATTGTCGATCGCGCCTTGCCAGATTTCTGGAGTATCGTGGGCGCAATTAATCCGCATACAGTTTGCGCCGCGTTGAATGAAACTTCGCACTAGCTCATAGTTGGTGGCGGCCTCAGTATCCAGCGTGACCATAATTCGGACGCGACGGTGGGGTGAGGACTCACCGAATAATTCTTCCGTGTGCTGCTGTAGTAATCGATTGCCCTCAAAGAAGAATTCGATCGGTGGACGCTGGAAATGTCGATCTGATTTAGAGCCACAGATGACTTCTAAAGTGGCAATCACCGCATCGAGATTGGGCATTACCCGTCCTTCAATCCGACCTAATGAGGAGAGTCCCCAAGGCATTAGTGCCGCTTGGAGAGGGCGGAGATCGTGCCGACGTAAAGCTAAATACTCAGCTAAATTCAAGGCACTATCGATAAATGCTATCCGCTGAATGTGCGGATTCCACTCGTCAAAGATGGCTTTTCCTTCGCTTTCGACAGTTTGGCGTAGTGCTTGTAGCGTCGATAGTAAACCCTGGGGACTCGATAGATGAAGCGATTCGGAACTGGGTTTGGAAATTTGACTAACCATCTAAAAAGCAGCAGGTTATTGGCTACCCTCTACACTACTGTCAACAGATGAGGAATCTGTGAGGGAGGCTCGATTACTGGGCGGGCAACTCGTGACAGAATTTAGATATCCTGCCAGTCTCTCGCATCGACAAATAGAGATAGATGTTTGGGGTTGCTGGTAGCTACAATCGATTGATGTTCATCGCTTCCAATTAGGATGGCTTGAGCGGCTAGAATCACATCTCCGTCGAGGGCTTTATTATCTGCGGTTGGTTTGCCCTGTTGCCTCACTTGTGCCCACAGTTGGGCGGCTTTGAGCATGACTTCGGTGGTAATGGGCAAGTAAATGATTTCTGATTTGAGCAAGTCGAGTCTACGAATACTATTTGCTCGATTGACTCTGAGCAATTCTCTTCTCACTTCATAATCGATGATTTCGGGCAGAACGACGCTATATCCACGATCGAACAGGCTGGAAAACCACTGCTGACATTCAGTTGATAAAGGTGTGGATTTGGGATTGGTAATCAAACCGACGGGTGTTGAATCTAGCAGAATAATTTTGGTCATCTGGTTCTAGATCGATACACGCTCGCTCGATCGGATAGCTGATAGTGCTTGCTGCTGTTCTTCGATATCGTCATCTTCATTCAAAGTTGCGATTAATTTAGAGATATTGGCTTTTCTTCGATCGATCGTTGCCGGATCTTGGGTGTTAATAGCATCGACGGCTTTTTGCCATTGGATTTGGGCTGGATTGCGATCGATCTTTCTTTGCTGAAAACCTTGCACGATTGCGAGGAGTTCGGGGAGATCTGCTTCTGGGGTGGTTTGGATAACGCTAAGTAAGTTTTCGCGTGCTGTGGTTGGCGATTCAAGTGACATAAATAGGCTTATGGGTGCTGAGGTGGGTTAGTTCTATTTTAACCCGACGCTGAGAGTCGATTACCTACGCTAGGCTACGCCAACGAGGAATTAGAACGGGCTTGAGGTTGATGAATTTAAAACCGACAACGAATCGTTATGTGGAATGTGACATCTAGCTTCGCCACAAATGACTTCTCAAGTGGCAATTACCGCATCATTAATTTGCCTTTATATGCCTTCTAAAGTCATTTGTTCTACAGGAGATTCATAAAGACTTAATGCAATGAGAGTATAACTGTTTTTTGTCTCACTGGTTAGAGGATTTATCTTAGGAAATTCAATAATTGTGGCTGAATAGAGTCTGCCTATTGTTGCTGTGCCAGCATATGCTTGAGCTTCAGTCCGGATATCTCCCTTGTAAGATATTCCTGAATTAATGTCTTCTATCCCAAACTTCCAACTATCATTATCAGCCATAAAAAGATTAC
>NZ_JANPGM010000038.1:0-11381 GCF_031423935.1 Chamaesiphon sp. VAR_69_metabat_338 | reverse complement strand
TCTGCCGATCCATTAGCAAATATTGCTCTTAAACCAGCAGATTTTGGGATCTTTACCGATTATTGTTTGCAAGTTACTCGCAAGATTGTATTTGGCTTAGAAGGTGGCTATGATTTTGACTCATTGGGCGCATCGGTAGTCGCCACAATCGATCGATGTTTAGTCTAAATTCCATCCCCCGCTCCCCGCATTACAAAAATAGTCGATCGTCTGTAGATTTGACGATATTCATCCCCGCATCCGCAAACCGTTGGTAAGCCGCCTCTGCCTGGGCGGTATAGTCAACAACACCAGGAATTACCACTGGCGAAGTGCAATCCGCCAATAAATATACCTTGCGGGCGAGTTGAGGATCGATCGCGTTAATCTCTTCCAACAGATCGCTCACCGTCCAAGCAACACAATGACTCTGCGCTTGTCCGGCGATAATTAACTTATCTGCTGCTAGCAAATGCTGGATTAAACTATCATTTTTACTGGCAATTGGTTCCCCAAATTGGTTTGTAAAAACCTCTGGAGCCAAAGCCGAGTAATTCTCTGTCAACGTGCGATCTCCCTTGATCGAAAACATTGCCTGACTATTGCGGGCAATGCCATGAAAAAAGATCGCCTCTTCTACCGCTGGTACCAACGCATGCCCGATGCCGCCTAACATGGCATGATAAGGCCAAATCAGCAGCGGATACTTCCCGCCATCGCTCAACTGCTGGACGTAGTGGAGTGCGTATGCCTGAAGCTTATCGATATTCTCGTCATTAAACTCCGGATTGACGCGCCATTTTCCCGCTCGCACATCCTCTGGCTCGATCGTCGTTATCGCTGGCGTCGGATGATTGCCCTCGCGATCGATCCAAAAGGCAGGATGGAAAATCTGATGCAAGTGATGGGTATCCATGGTCGCAACTATTTGGTCGATTTCACCTAAATTGCGATAGATAAACTCAGTTAATCGCACATTGTCCTCGATCGCCCCGCGCCCGCTTCGACCCCCAACAAATAGCTCAAAATCTGGCAAACAGAAGGTATTCTGGACATCGATTAGTAATAGTGCCACCTGAGGCTTGCTCCGATCGATCGGCTGAAGCTGTTGCTGTCGCGCCCATTCTCTTGCCTCGATCGATCGCTGCTGATAAGGCACCCGCCAAACCTCACCCACTCGATTGGGTTGAAAATGTGATGGTATCGGTAATTGAGTCATATAAGCAATCATAATCTCGACAACTGCTTAATTATAGTAACAATCACTATAATTAGCAAATTGACTTAAGGTCGCGATTCGATCGACAAAGACATTGGCTTCCCCAATCTCCCAGTCCCCTAATCCTCCAAAAAGCGGTATTATGCAACTGTCAACGGCTGACGATCGATCCTAATAAGTACAAAATTATGACTTGGAAACAAACCCTGCTGGCAGCGACGCTGATCTTTAGCAGTATGAGCTTCGCGCCTAGCGTTCGGGCGCAAACAACCAATAAAGGGTTTTCCGAGTTTGTTTCTGGTGCGGGTACGATCCTCTATCTTGGCGGTGGTTCTTTACTTCCGTTACTTACTGATGGTGCGGACGGCGGACAACACTCTTTGCGCGTCGTCGATGCTTTGGGGACTAGTGCGGCACTTTGTTATGGACTTCAGCAAGTTATCAAATCCCCACGTCCCGACAACGAACGGGAGTTGGATAGTTTTCCCAGTTGTCATGCGACGACAGCTTTTGCCGTTGCCCGCATCCAAAGCCACTACCATCCCGACTATGCGATTCTCTGGTACAGTGGTGCGGCTTTAATTGGTTATTCCCGCATCGATCTCAATCGCCACCGTTTCATCGAGGTACTAGCTGGAGCGGGATTGGGTTATCTAGTCGGCGAAATCGAACTCGGACAAAAACGTGGCTTGTTGCTATTTCCACTCATTCGTCCAGATGGACAAGGCAATACAGTTTATGGTTTACAAGTTAAAGCTGAGTTTTAGGGATAGGCTTTAGACTTTGGGTTTTAAATGAGTTATTGCCCACATAACTGCAATAAGACAAAACAAGACAAGGAGCTGGGATAAGGGCAATCTCGTTATTGTTCAGTTTAAGTATATCCAGCTACTTAGCACCCAAAACCTAATCCTTAACCACCTAATATTTAGACGCCTAAAGCCTAAAGCCTAAAACCTAGCCCTAACTTCTTAATATTTGCTTGCAAATGTGGCAGATACATCCAAAGCAGTCTAGAGTAAGAATAGTAGGTGGAGACCATCGATCGGAGGTTGTGAATGAGTCAGCAGAGTCCTTACGAGCAGCTTGGGGTAGCAGAAGATGCGACCTTTGAAGAGATTCAAGCTGCTAAGCAACGTGTCATCGCTCAATTGGGTGACGATCGACAATTACAAGATAATATCGAAGCCGCTTATGATGCGATCTTGATGCAACGGCTCAAACTCCGTCAGCAAGGTAAGATCAAAGTGCCCGAAGGGATTAGATTTCCTGAAAAATTGCCCACTGTCATCCCCAAATTTCCGTCTCTAACTACTGCCAACTCTCCTAGCTGGCTAAACGACACTTTCGAGCGTCCCAGTCAATCACAGATTTTGACGACATCTGGTGTCTATGCACTGCTGAGTGGAGCGGCATTAGTGCCGAGCATCGCCTATTCGGCATTACCGACACTGATCGCGATTGGTGCCGGATTTAGCTTATATTTTATCAATCAAAAACAACGTCGATTTAAGCGCGCTCTATTAGGTAGTTTCATCGCTCTCTTCATCGGGATGGGAGTTGCGGCAGTGTTGTTAAACTACGCACATTTGCCAGTCGAACAGATTATTGGTATTCATGGTAGTGTTTTTGCTGGTTTAGTGACGTTTGTCATGCTCTGGATTGCCAGTAGTTTTACTAAGTAATAACAATCTGAATCGAGTTTCAACTTACTCTCAAATCATGTGGGTGAATGTTAGCGATCGATTTTGGCAGCCAGAGTAGCAACCGCAGCCACGATCTGCTGTGGTTCGTCGATCCAGATAAAGTGACTGCTACGATCGGCAAAGATTTGAGTGGTGTCAGTAGATAATTTGAGTAAAGCTGCATGAATCCGCTCGCGCACCAGATCGGCGGCTGATAAAGAAAGTATTTTAACCCCAAATAATGGTCTTAAAAAGGTTTGCGATTTAATACTCACGATCGGTAAATCGACCAAATTATTAGCGACTTTTAACTGTCTGCCACTTGCATCCAAATTCCACATTTCTCGTCCCATTGTCAGCCAGTGGTTCGCACTATAAAAAGATCTTTTGACGTATCGACGATCGATCGGTGCAAATTTTTTCAGCTCGGGTTTGATTAGCTCGAACACGCCGAAATCTCCTAATATTCTGACAATTCCTAATGCTGCGCCGATCGCGACAAAACCAAAACTAAATGTGAAAAATGTCTTGAGCATGCCGACGCTCCAAGGCAATGACAGCATCGCAGTTTCGTGCAAGCCATCGGTTAAAACTAAACCCCGCACTTCAGCGGGAAATTGATGCGCGTATAGTCGCAGATTATAACTCCCGAACGAATCGCCGACAAAAAGATACGGCGGCGGGATCTGAGCAATGTTTAATAGTTCGTGCAACTCATTAACAATCTGTTGACTGGTACGCGGTGCCACAGCACTCTGACTCCAGCCATAACCAGCTCGATCGTAAATGCAAACTCGCGTAATTTTTGCCAGTTCTTCAACGAGGAAATAACCCTCAACTCCACCCAAGCTGGCATCGACAACGATCGTCAATTCGCCGGTGCCACGCGTTACTAAATGTCTGACCTTGCCATCGCTACTGGTAAATAATTTACCAGGATTGTTTGGCTGTTGGCGATCGCGATAACTAGCGATCTGGTGATAAATTGTCGTCAGCGTCAGGCTCGCAATCTCGATAACCTGTAGGAGTGATAAGCTATTAGACATATATATCGATAACTACAGCAGTATTAGATTTATGTGGCAGTGGCAAACTCGATCGGAACTACCGTATTTAACGTGCGATTTACTGACTGACTGGCAACATGGCTTTTTTACGCGTCAGTTTGCCCCCCGCAAACCCCACGAGCTGACCCCGATCTTGGCGGCTCATGCCAGTACCTACCGTCTCAAGCAGATTCACGGCAAAATCGTCCTGACACCGACGGAAATCGCCACTACAGCAGAAGTAGAGGTAGAGACAGGGAATGCACTCGGAGATGGCGCGCTGACAGAGACAGCGGCGCAAGCTGTCTGGGTAGCTAGTGCTGATTGTAACCCGATCCTGATTGCCAATCGCGCCACTGGTAACGTCGCCGCAGTACATGCTGGCTGGCGCGGTACATCCTTGCAGATTGCGACGGTGGCAGTAGAGCGACTATTGGCGCAGGGTGGCAATCTCACTGATATTATCGTCGCGATCGGCCCCGCGATCGCGGGCGAAGTCTATCAAGTTACCACTCAAGTCGGATTGGAAGTGTGTGCCTCAATTGCTCCCCATCCGCTTTCTGGAGACTTAGAAACCGATGCGGCCACATTACAAGCTTTACCCAATTCACCCCTGCTAACGGACGCACAAGCTGGGCGGGTAAGGTTAGATGTTCGCAGAGTCAATCAACTCCAACTCGAACGATTGGGTATACCGGTGGAGCAAATCTCGATCGCGCCGCACTGCACTTTTCAAGAACCCGAACATTTCTTCTCTTACCGGCGGGAGAAACTCAAAAAAATTCAATGGTCGGGAATCGTCAGTAAGTAGCTTAACCCGATCGCATATCTATTACCATGCGGCATCCTAGCATCCTTCCGTCCCCCGCTGCCCGCTCCGCTAAACAGTAACTTTATTTACGCCGAAGACTGCCAGTAACTTTATTCATCCAATCGCCACCAAATTTATGCTAGAAAATCGCGATTACACCCTGATTATCGACAAAAGTGGCAGCATGTCAACCAAAGATAAAGCTGGTGGCTTGAGTCGTTGGCAAATCATGCAGGAATCAGCACTAGCTTTAGCTAATAAGTGTGAAGAACTCGATCCGGATGGGATGACGGTATATCTGTTTTCGGGTAAGTTCAAACGTTACGATCGCGTCACCGCAGCTAAGGTAGGGACAATTTTTCAGGAGAACGATCCGTCTGGGCGAACTGACTTGGCAGCCGTTTTAGCCGATGCGATCGCGAGTTATTTTCAGCGCAAAGCTAGCGGACAAACTCCGGCCAATGGTGAGATGATTCTGGTCGTCACTGATGGCGAACCAGACGATCGCAAGGCGGTAATGCAGGTCATTCTCGATGCCACTCAAAAGCTCGATCGCGATGAAGAATTAGCGATTTCTTTCATTCAAGTTGGCTTAGATGAAGCTGCTACTAAGTTTTTAAAAATCCTCGATGACGATCTCAGTCGTGCTGGTGCTAAGTTTGATATCGTCGATACCATAACGATGGATGAGATGGAAGATCTCACGCTCAAAGAAATTTTATTGAGTGCGATTAATGATTAGCAAGATTTAAATAGATAGTATTCTATTTAATTTATAAAAATATCGTAGCGTGTGCGTCAAGACAACACAGCGTAACGCACCAAGCTATTTGACTGCATTTATCCAAAAGAAAGAGGCCACAACTTTTACGGTTGCGACCTCCTTCTTAACGATCGAATACTAGAGTTATGCCAACATCAGTCTATGCAGGAAGTAACACTGTATCGATAATGTGGATAACGCCATTATCAGCAGCGACATCGGGAGTCACAACTTTAGAATCATTAATCTTGACACCATTGCTAGCATCAATTTTGACTTCCGAACCTTCAACTGTTTTCGCTGATTTGAGTTTAACAACATCAGCCGCCATTACCTTCCCAGCGACAACATGGTAAGTCAGGATTTTGGTCAGTTTAGGAATATCTTTGAGCAATGATTCGACGGTACCAGCAGGTAATTTTGCAAATGCTTCATCGGTGGGTGCAAATACGGTGAAAGGACCGGCACCTTTGAGCGTATCGACCAATCCAGCAGCTTTTACAGCAGCAACTAAGGTTGTAAAAGAACCTGCACCGACGGCAGTATCAACGATATCAGCCATGTGATTTACCTATTTGATTTAGTGGACACTTCTGCAATATAACGTACTTTCGATCGAAGTAGGGTTGATGAAGCTAATTAATTAGAATTTCGCGTATAAATAGCGACATTATCAATAAAAGATCGTGTAATTGGTAGATGTTTAATAGCGATCGAGCAATGCTAAAAATATTACGTTATTTAATTTAAAAATCGCAATCTCTATCTTTAGATAGAGATTGCGATTTAGTTTATAGATAAAACAAATCGAAATAGTCAACTATAGATCTGTACTCGCTTTTTTGTTACTAAATAAGACTTGAATCGCCAGCGCGACTAAACCAACGGCGATAATCCCCAATACCGCTGCGCCCAATGCTGTCGAGCCGACTACCAGCGTTCTTAATGCGGTGGCAATATTAGTCGCCATCGTTGTCTTCTGGAGCATCGGCTTGGTAGCAAATGTCGTCGCAATCTTACTCATCATGACGTACATCGCGATCGACATCGTGCCAGAAATTAGCGCGCCAGTTAAGCATCTCAGGGGTGTGGGTAGGCTGGTTTCGGGAGGTGTGGTTTGGGTCATTGGGAGTTGGGAGTTGGGAGTTGGGAGTGAGCGGAGATTAGATAACTCTGACGCCGCGATCGCTAAATTGGGTGACAAATAGCTCCAAATCTGGGTCGGGAATTGCGGCGCGGACTTGATGATACAGAGTTTCGGCTTGAGCTTGCGAGCTAGCTAAACTAAATACTGTCGGCCCCGAACCGGACATCATCGTGCCTAAATTTGGGTGCCGCTGAAATTCTGCTATTAATTGACTGACGAGGGGATAAGTGGGTAATACCACTTTTTCTAAATCGTTATACAACCGCTGCCCAATTTTAACGGCATCTTTGGCCGCGATCGCCCGTACCAATTCCCCTGAATGAACGCGATGAGATCGATCGGCAAAACCCTCAGGCTCAAGTGCATACTCATACTCAAATTCTCGTCGATAAGCGGCGTATGCCCAGGGGGTGGATACTTCTAAACTTTGATATTTGCCCAAGACGACATAAATCCCCTCTAAGCTCGGTAGCGGCGAGACAACCTCTCCACGACCAGTCGCAATAGAAGTGCCACCAGAAATGCAAAAGGGCACGTCAGAACCCAATTTTGCCGCCAATTGTTGCAAGTCGCTCTGGGTCAGTCCTAGCTCCCACAATAAATCGATTCCTACTAACACCGCAGCGGCATTTCCCGATCCGCCAGCCAATCCAGCCGCGATCGGGATATGTTTGTGCAAGGTAATTTCGACGCCACCATATTCGAGAAAAGCATCGGGAAATTCTTGTTGCATCAATTCTGCCGCGCGATAGGCTAAGTTCGCCCGATCGAGTGGGACTTTGGGATGTCCGCAGTGCAAGATAATATTATCCGTATCCAGGGATCTAATTTCGATCCGATCGGCCAAATCGACGGTCTGCATGACCATCACTAGCTCGTGATAATTATCGGGACGGATGCCGAGGATTTCTAAATGGAGATTTATTTTAGCCGGAGCAATGAGCGTATAAGATTTCATTGAAATTTTTTATGTACAAGCCAAATCGGATCGGTCTGAATTTTGCGATCGGGCGAAATCTATAGACATCCACTTCATCCATCTCAAAATTAATCGATCGTCGAGCGTCTTAGTAACGATCGGGGTTTATTTGTAGCGATCTACAGAATCTATCTATCGATCGAATCCAATTCTAAACTTCATCGGGATCGATTCCTAAATCTCTCAGTTTTGCAGCTAATCTTTCTGCCCGCATTTGCACCCTCTCGGACTCTGCTTTAGCTTGTTCGGACTCTGCTCTAGCTTGTTCGGATTCTGCTCTAGCTTGTTCGGATTCTGCTCTAGCTTGTTCGGATTCTGCTCTAGATTGATTAGTCTTAGCGATTTCTAAAAGTACCCGCTGTTGCTCTAGTTTCACCCACTCAGGTGGTGTGGGATAACGCTGGTTATCCTCATCGTACCAATAGAGCCAATCTCTAGTGACACCGCCATAATCGCCACGTTCGTAGCCAATTCCTAAGCCAATTTCTGGCATCCATAGGGGATTACCCGTTTGCAACTGATAGTTACCATTTACCAGTTTGTATATTTCTAGCTTTGGTTTGCGTCGCCGCCGAGAATTATAAATAACATAATATAAAACCCCTAGTTTGGCGTATCGATCTAGCTTAGTAGTATATTCTTGTCGATAGGTCGCTGAGACTACTTCCAGCACGATACTTGGTACGATCGATTCATCCCATAATACATAACTAGGGCGTAACTCTTCGTCATAAAATCTCTCTACGCCCAAGCTTAAAAAGCCGTCAGGCACGATTGGGGGTAAGTCGGGATCGAAATAAACCGCCATATCAATACCAAAAAACCAATCCATCCGCTGTGCCCATAAAATCAGCAAGATCGATTTTAGTAATCCAGGGATTAATTCTTGGAGTTCGCTATCCACGGGCGTATCGTCGGAGCATGGGAGTTCTTCTGCAGATGGTAGGTATCTGGGCAGTTCGGATTGGAACATGGCTAATATACCAGATCGGATAAGTGTATTTTAGCAAGGCTCGATCGCATCTTGTCTCGATCGAAATGTCTCAAAAGTCTCAGTGCTGCGTTTACAGTAGGTAGCTTTGCCATTCTTTACTGTTGTCTTGCTAAACCCTCGGCTTTGTTTAGGAGCGCGAACTGCTGACTGAAATCGCGCTGAGGTTACTGCCTCAGCGCGATTTCAGTTGCTTCCTTTAAATAGAAACCGATCTTAAATTATTCCCACTCGATCGTGCCAGGTGGCTTGGAAGTGATATCGTAAACCACGCGGTTGACACCTTTGACTTCATTGACAATCCGGTTGGAGACAATCTCTAAGAACTCATACGGTACCTTCGACCAATCAGCGGTCATCCCATCCTCACTAGAGACGCAGCGTAACACGATCGGGTGAGCGTAAGTCCGTTGGTCGCCCATCACGCCGACGCTATTGACATCGGCTAGGAGCACAGCAAAGGCTTGCCAGAGCTGGTGGTAGAGTCCTTGTTTATTGACTTCCTGACGGACGATCAGATCGGCATCGCGGAGGATATTCAGTCGCTCGGCAGTGACTTCACCGATAATCCGAATCGCTAAACCAGGGCCGGGGAAAGGTTGCCGTTGGACGATTTCTTCGGGCAAACCGATCGATCTGCCGACTTTATGCACTTCATCTTTAAATAATTTGCGTAAGGGTTCGACAAGTTTGAATTGCAAGTCTTTAGGCAAGCCGCCGACATTATGATGGCTCTTGATTTTGACCGCCACGCGTTCGCCGGTTTGCGGATCGACATTGGTATCAGCGGATTCAATTACGTCGGGATAGAGTGTCCCCTGCGCGAGGTAATCGAATGGCCCCAAGCGTTTTGATTCGGATTCAAAGACGCGGATGAATTCGGTACCAATAATTTTGCGTTTAGTTTCGGGATCGGTGACACCAGCGATCGCATTAATGAAGCGTTCGCGAGCCATCACATATTCAACTTTAATATGAAATTGATTCTTGAACAGATTGACCAGCCGTTCTGGTTCGAGCTTGCGCATGAACCCTTGATCGATGAACATACACGTCAATTGGTCGCCGATCGCCCGATGCAATAAGAATGCTAAGGTCGAAGAATCGACACCGCCAGAAAGTGCCAATAACACCTTTTTATCGCCTACTCGCGCGCGAATATTCCGAATTGATTCTTCAACAAAAGCTTCTGTCGTCCAAGTCGGTTGACAGGCGCAAATATGGTAGACAAAATTGCGAATTAGAGCCAATCCGCCGATCGAATGCACTACTTCTGGGTGAAACTGAACGCCATATAATTTGCGCTGATGGTCGGCGATCGCCGCGCAGGGTGTATTCTCAGTGTGTGCCAGTAGCTCGAATCCCTCTGGCAACCGTTCGCAAGAGTCGCCATGACTCATCCACATCGTCGAACCTGCTTCGACATTCGTCAGCAGATCGCTCGGATCGTCAATCAGGATTTCGGCTTTACCGTATTCAGCTTTCTTTGCTTTAACAACTTCGCCGCCAAGCTGCTGCACCATCAATTGCATGCCATAACACACGCCCAAGACGGGAATCCCCAGCTTCCAGATTTCGGGGTCGCACTGGGGCGCGCGATCGTCGTAAACCGAACTCGGCCCGCCAGAGAGGATAATTCCTTTGGGATTTAGCAGTTTTAATTGTGCGGCAGTAGTGCGATAAGAAATAACTTCTGAATAAACTTGAGTCTCGCGAATTCTCCGGGCAATTAGTTCGGAATACTGGGAGCCGAAGTCCAGAATGACGACCATTTGATGATTTAAGCTTACATTTGCAAGTGGAGTATCTGTAAGCTGAAGTTCGGTTGAACTAGTTTCGGTTTCTGTTGTCACTACGGACTCCCTGGGATTTGATACATGTAAACGATTTAGAGCTACGACCGTCTGAATTTGAGATGACTGACTCTTGGATTTGAAGAGTGCGATCGAGCAAGATTTAGAGTAGGCAACCAAAAATTTTATATTCGATTAAATCTAGCACAATTGGGTCAGCAATGTCTTACCGTTGGCACTAGTTTTAATGACTTGTCTGTGGCGATCGAATACTACCGAACCGACATTTACAGCTTGCTGACTCTGGCTATAAATATATTTTTGCGATCGAGCATCGATGCGCTCGGTGAGATCGCCATAAATCCGCTGCACCCAGTCACTGCCATCAGCTCGATCGATTTCCCTCAGGTATTTGAGGACATCCTCTGCCGTTTCACAATCGAATAAACCAGCTAGTTGTGTCGCTGGCAAACCCATCCGCGCCGCCGCTGTCACCAAAATTTCCAATCTCCCATCCGCTAAATGGTGATGGGTATGAAAAATTCCGCCTGCTAATTTGATTAACTTCCCGTGATAGCCAAATAGTAATAACTTGGGCACTCCCAACACCCCTGCTTCCGCTAATAACGGCCCCAACCAGTTCGCCGTCTTAATAATTCGATCGCGCTTAATGCCCATCTGCTGCGCCAGATCCAACCCATTCTCCCCAATACAAAACACCAACGGCAAACTTTCCCCATTGTCTTGTCTAGCTTTCATCGTCGGTTCTTCGCGGTTCTCTCGCAAGGAACCCAATCGGAGCGAGTCGATCTCCCCATCCCCCGCTGTCTTGAAAAGGTGCTCTACTTGGGGAAACCCCAAGACCGCACTTTTCGCTCCCCGCTCCCCGCTCCCCGCTTCCGCCTCCCCCGCTCCGTCCTTCCCCGACTTCCCCCTCAACTCCGCCAAACAAGCATCCAACTGCCCCG
>NZ_JANPGM010000037.1:0-4704 GCF_031423935.1 Chamaesiphon sp. VAR_69_metabat_338 | reverse complement strand
CCGCATTGGCACCGCGCCCAAAACCGCTCCAACCATAGCCTAACTCCGATTGAAAGCTGTTAGATTGATACTTCCAGCTCAATTGGCTCAAAGTAGTCGGCGTGCCCACATAAGTCGATTGATAATTGGCCGTCAGATTTTGGGTGCTGCCACCTGCCGACGGGAGTTGATAACTCACTTCCGAGTTAAAACTAATTTCATTACCCTGGAATCCCAGTCGCCAATTATTTTGCTGGTGATTGGCACTCCAGCGCAAAAAAGAATTACTATCGAAAGTCCCTTGAATATTACTATTACTATTAGGAGCCAGACTGAAATTATAGTTACCACCGATCGCCACCCCCGATAAACTATCGTATTTAGCAGTTGCTGTCAGTTTGGGCGTCACCAGCCAATTTAGATCGGCACGACTCGATAATTTATCGCTACTAAAGTTGGCACTAAAATCTTTCCCTGGTTGGTAATTAACACTACTGACTACATCCCAGCGATCGCCACTTAAGGCCGATATCGATGCTTGCAACGGTACCCCCGTCGGCTGCCAAAACAGTTCGCCCGACCCGCGCAAAGCTAACGGGTCGGCAATTATGCCCCCGCCGACGGTGAGAGATTCACTAATCCCCCGCCGATAAGCCACCCCGCCCTGTAAGCCGTCAAATTGACCGATAAATTGATTGGATTCCCGATTGTAATTCACCCCCGCCGAGGCAATTAACGCGCCTGCTCCAGGGGGTAATTGCCCTGGCACGGTGGTAAATGTCACATCCCGCACTTGCGGATCGGCAGTAAGTTGACCGTTGGGATACAACAACAACCGATAACCGTTGCCGAGTTCGCCGTCCTTACTCACCACCACATTCTCGAAGCGGAACACCCCCGAACTATCGACCAATACCTGCCCGACGACATCGGTACTAAAGCCCCGCACCAGTCGCACCACAGTCCCTGGGCGCGCTTGACCGCCGATCGTGCGCCCCAATCGGCTCGATTGCAAGCGTTCGTTTGGCAAAAAGTCGCCACCAGTTAGGGAAGTCGGTGGCGTAAAATTCTGGCGTTGGATGGTCGTCACTCCCCAATAAGAACCAGTCGGATTGCCCTGTCTGCGCCAAAACGGACTTTGGGAGCCAGCAATCCAGTCCGAATTGGTACTTTGGTTGATAACCATCGCCTCCGTCACCCCCCAGGTGAGGAGATTGGCTAACTTTGGTTGATCCACCCGCAAATACCAACTAGAGCCTAAAACTGTCCCGACTGCTTTGAATTCGCCTTGAGTATTCAGCCGATCGCTAGTCGAGCCACTGAGGTTAATCCGCTCCTGCACCGCACTCAAACTAGTGGTCGGTGGCTCGATCGTCGTCAAGCCAGCCAAACTCACTGGTGCGGCTTCTGTGGCTGGTTTCGGTGGGTTTTTGGGCAGAGTGTAACTAAATTTGAGGACGATCTCGCGCGGCCCCGATGGTGTCGATTGCCCCAGCCGATCGCTAGTTTCAATTTTCAGCCCTGGTAACTTGCGCAAGTCCCCCAGCGAGATCGCGCGTCCCAATCGCGGATCGGTGAGGATTTGCTGCGGCTGAAGTCGAACGATTAAGTATGGCGATGTCAGTTCGATTTCGCCCGTGGGCAACTGCCGCTGCTGGATATCCAACAGTTTGAGCGTGGTATCGAAGGGGAGCAACCACCGATCGATCTGCGCTGGCTGCGGCTCCCCCACCGCAAGCTCGCCTTGCACCCGCAATGGTTGCGCCGATCGTGTATTGACGATCGCCTGAACTCGATCGATCTGAGTTGCTGGGGCACCTGGTGTCGGTGCCGATGTGTCTGGAGTTGGGATCGGAGTCGCTGCCGATCCGACTGTCAGCGCATTCCCTACTAATCCGCTCCATAGAATTGCCCCCACCAACACATTTGTCTGTTGGCGTGGATATTTCCAGCAATGTGTCAGGATCGATCGCAAGTAGATGCAGTGGTAGTTGCTAGTTAGTGATCGTGGATCGATCGATTTTCAGATCGATCCATCAAACTTCAATTAATTTCAGCTTATCAGAAATTTCGATCCACAAATCACGCATCGATCTCCTGTTTTTAGCTAACAACTAGCCATCCAAACAAAAGATAATCTCGCTCTACCTAGCTTTTAGCAAGCAATCCACTATCCACTATCCACTATTCACTATTCACTACCCACCACTTACCGCTACCGGATCGAGCCACCGCAGCATTTCAGATTTGAGTTGATGGAGATCGCGATGTACTTCTTGCTTAATCCACTGCCCGATCGCATCAAATGGGGTAAAAACTTGCGGATTGAATTGCCATTGGAAATCTTGTCCCAATGGGGTCACATGACTGCCATTAATATTCAGCGTCGCAGTCGTGCTGGGGAAAATTTTAGTTAAAGTTTGACCGAGTGTATAAGATTGATCGAGCGTATCATTAGTAAATTTGACGATCAAATTATCAGGTACATCGTAATAAGCGGCGATCGTCTCAAGTGTTTCCTGGGGATTTGGTGTAAATTCGACATTGAATTCAGTCGGCATTTGCCCCATTAAAGGCACTGCATCCCGCGCCGAAAAATTATTAAACGAAATCAGAATATTGCCCGCCCGATCGACATCGTAAATACTACCAATCAGGAGATGCAGCTTGCAACCCATACTATGTCCGACCCCATATACAGGTAAATCGGCTGGTAAATATCGCCGCGATTGTAATAACTCTAAAGTATCTTCAAAGCGATTGTAAACATCGCTGGCGATCGCCCGATGATCGAAAGTATTAATGAACGGCGTCGCCACGATCGCATAGCCTTGTTTACCCAAAGCTTCTAATAATAAACGATATGTCAAATGTGGTGCCGCCGCCACAAAAGCACCACCTAAAAAATGCAGCACCGCACGCGGTTGACGCGGTAGATATACCCAATGACCCGAAATTTCTTGCCAATCCATTGTCGTTAATTTTTTATCAATTTAAAAGTA
The DNA here is from genome assembly GCF_031423935.1 of Chamaesiphon sp. VAR_69_metabat_338. Classification (NCBI taxonomy): domain Bacteria; kingdom Bacillati; phylum Cyanobacteriota; class Cyanophyceae; order Gomontiellales; family Chamaesiphonaceae; genus Chamaesiphon; species Chamaesiphon sp. VAR_69_metabat_338. The sequence goes on along the minus strand of NZ_JANPGM010000037.1, from coordinate 1,723 downwards.
ACCAAAAAAGCTGTCAAAGTCGATATCGCCCCGATCGCTCTCAAGTGGAGTGCGATCGGCAAATTCATTGGGGGCGCGCTCGTTGCTCCAACCCCACCAAGCTTTACCGCACTGGCATAGATAAAATTCTTGCCACTTGCGCCGCCGATTTTCGATCGTCACGGGCGAACGGCGATTGATCCATACGGCGGTAGCAACAGTAGAGTTTTCGCTACAACTAGGGCAACAAAAGCCGGTGGCGTGGGTTGCTGGGGCGATCCAATCAGGCGGTGTCGGGCTAAAAGCTTCCATGTCTGGCTTTGTATGCAGTTAGTGTCTATTCGTCAATGGCGATCGCCAAGCAGATTGGCGCGATCTGACTCGATCGAGTCGATAAGTTCGAGTCCGATCGCGCGCTAGATCGTCGAGTCTTTGCTCATTACTATAATAAGTAGTTTAACGAGGATCTGCCGAACCTAGTTAAATTGGTAGGATCGTTAGAAGACCAAACACCTCGCTACTCGATCGACACGATCGCTCTATCAAATTATTATGACAACTCTCACCACGCTCGCTGAAGCACCCGATCTCACTGCTGATGACTATCTAGTCGTCGGTGTCGCCACCTGCTTCTTTCGCGATGATGATGGCGTGCATGCTGTCAAAGTCATCGAACCGATTCCGTCCTCTGCCTTAGAAGCTCTCCTCAAAGGCATTCCCACCTCTTATGAAATTGCCGCAGCTACCACTTTGGGTACCTTAATCGCTGGCGATACGCCCCAAATTCCCGCTAGTTTCCCCACCGATTGTCAACTGGGCAATGAATTTGCCTATCGTTGTATCGCCTCCGCTCGTACCTACAAACGCCGCCCGCAAGCGCAAGCCCATATCGCGCAGGGCGATACTTATACCAGTTTTAACTATTCTACCGAGCGCAAACGGATTCTCAATGTCGATCGAGTCGTCACCAAGGACGATAATGTCAAACAACATGCCTATACTCACCAGCAGCTCTAGATGAGTCGATAATCGCTGTTCGATCGCCCTTAGGGTGCGCTTGCGCTTCGTCTGACGACGATCGCGCAAGCTTCGGCTAAAAAATCATAGCAGCTACAATCCTCATCCTAGTCAGGTGTGGGAACTCGATCGATCCAACGTGTCGGCTTTCTAAAATAAGTGACTGGACAGATCGAATTTCGATCGCAATGAACTGTAATACTCACTCTGACGGTGAATGTGGATCGATCTCCAGAGCCACGACTCAGAGCGGCAGATTCGGCAACGATGTTAAAATCGGCAATATTCTCATCCGCAACATGTTATGACTCCCCAACAACTTGAAGATCGCCAACTCGAAACCCGTGTTACCGCACTAGAAGCAGAATTAAGCCAAGTGAAGAAATTGCTCTCTAGCTTTGCCCAGACTGAAACAGTTAATCCTAGCTGGATGAAGTATGCTGGCGTATTCAAAGATGATGCAGATTTTTTAGAAATCATGCAAGAGATCCGCGTCGAGAGAGATTTAGATGATGAATCTGAAGTCGATCCATCTTACTATTCATAGGATTTGGGCAGTGCCGAACTACATCATGGACACAGACCACACATCCTATATTCTGCGTGGAGATCCGAGCGTTATTGAAAATGCCAAACGCTATGATGCTGCGATTACAATTATTACGATTACAATTAGGTATAATTTTCTACATGAAAGCGATTTTGTCACTGATTGCCTTTCTGCCTT
>NZ_JANPGM010000036.1:0-3566 GCF_031423935.1 Chamaesiphon sp. VAR_69_metabat_338 | reverse complement strand
CCTACCAATCTTGCCCACACCCCGCCAGAGCCGCAGGCTCTGGCGGGGTGAGGGCAAAGGGTTTGGCTGGCGAAATCGGATTTGATGTTAGATCGAGATTGGGAGAGTTTGCCAGAAAAAACCTCCCATGTTGGGGAGGTTTTTGAGCCGTCGATCGATTAATTCGCTCTTACCACTCAACCGAAGCGACCGGAGACATAATCGTTAGTGCGTCGATCGACTGGGAATGAAAAAATCTGCTTGGTTTCGCCAAACTCGACCATCCGACCGATCCGACTTTCATCCGTACTGAAAAAAGCTGTATAGTCCGAAATTCGCGCGGCTTGTTGCATATTGTGAGTGACAATCGCGATCGTCAGATCGTTGCGTAAACTATGCAGGAGATCTTCGATTTTATTCGTCGCGATCGGATCTAATGCCGAGCAAGGTTCGTCCATCAGCAATACTTTGGGCTTGACGGCCAACGCTCTGGCAATACACAATCTTTGCTGCTGTCCGCCCGACAATCCCAATGCCGATTTATGGAGTTTATCTTTAACTTCTGTCCAGAGTGCGGCACCTTGAAGTGCCGATTCGACCACATTATCGAGTTCGGATCTGGGGACTTTATCTTCGCCAATTTTGACGCCATAAGCCACATTCTCATAGATACTCATCGGAAAAGGATTGGGCTTTTGAAATACCATCCCCACCTGGCGACGCAGTTGGTTGAGATTGATTTGGGGATGATAGATATCTTGTCCGTATAATTGGACTTCGCCTTCAGTTTTGACTTTACCTTCGAGTTCGCCGATCCGATTGAGTGATTTGATGAATGTCGATTTACCACAACCAGAAGGCCCAATAATGGCCGTCACATGATTTTCAAAAATACTCATGTTGACACTTTCCAAGGCTCGGGAAGTACCATAAAAGAAGCTGAGATTATTGACTTGAATCGCCACGTCCATCGGTTGGCTGGGATGTTTGATTTCGCGCATAGATAAGATAAAGTTTAAATATTAAAATTAGCGATCGCTGTAATAGTCAATTGAGAGGATGTCTGAAAAGAAGTCTAATTGCTTCGTTTACGGTGGGTGAATCCCCCTAAATCCCCCTTCTTAAGGGGGACTTTAAATCCGGTTCCCCCCTTTTTAAGGGGGGCTAGGGGGGATTCTCTAGGGTTTGAGCTTAGCAAAATTGAGTTTTCAGACATCCTCTGAATAACTACTGAACTATTTACGTCTCATCGACAGTAGCTTAGTCGGTAAATTGATTGCTAAAACAATGCCTAATAAAAATAACGATGCTGTCCAAACTAATTGATTTTTAATTGGGTCGGGGTCGTTGTATAAGTTAAAAATGAGTACGGGTAAAGATCCCGTCGGACTCTGAAGATTTTCTGCCCAGTCTTGAGCGAATAACGCCGTAAATAATAACGGAGCTGTTTCGCCACTGGCGCGTGCGAGCGCGAGTAATACCCCTGTGGAGATTGCTGGCAGCGCGGTTGGTAAAATTACCCGCGCGATCGTTTGAAAGCTGGTTGCACCTAAGCCAAATGCGGCTAGCCGAAAAGCGGTCGGGACTAATTTTAAGACTTCTTCCGTGGTCAAGGCAATAATTGGCAGCATAATAATCCCCAGACTAACGCCACCCGCGATCGCGCTATAACTAAAGTCAAAGAGCTGTTTGCTAACCAAGACGATGACATCATAGGTAAAAATCCCCACGACGATCGACGGTACTCCCGTCAAAATTGTCGTCAAAAATCTAACAGTGCGATTGATTTTGCTCGTGGGTGCGTATTCAGCTAGATAGACCCCTGTAGCGACGCCGATGGGAATGCTTAAGACTGCTCCAATTGCCACCATCTCTAGGGTACCGACGATCGCATTGGCAAACCCATCATCAACGATGGGCTTAGTAAACATGGTCGCTGTCAAACCGGGCAATCCTTTGGCAATGATGTTCCAGAGGACGGAAATCAGCGGCAAGATCCCAATCAGCGTCAACCCTAGAGCCAGGACGGTCATCCCGCGATCGAAAAAAGTTCGCAGCGGCGAGAGGGGTGTTTTTAATTTAGTCGGTCTTGAATAGTTCATGTTATGATTTTTCGCCCCGTTCTACCAATCGCACTAGACCGATCGCGCCGATGTTGACGGCTAAAGTGAGCATGAATAAAATTAGCACTAAATAAGTCAGCGCGCCGACATGGATATCTTCTTGTGCCTCGGCAAATTGATTGGCTAAGATCGCCGGAATCGAATAAGCTGCCTCGAATATCGATGGGCCGAGCGTGGTGGCATTGCCGATTACCATGGTCACGGCCATTGTCTCACCGAAGGCGCGGCCTAATGCCAACATAATCCCACCGACAATTCCAGAAAAGGCTTTGGGTAAGACTACCCGAAAAATTGTCTCCCACCGCGTGGCTCCCAGAGCCATCGAACCCGTCCGCAGATATCCCGGAACGACTAATAACACTTCCCGGCTGACTGCCGCTAAGGTCGGTAGAATCATGATTGCCAGTAACATTCCCGCTGTCAACAGACCAAAGCCGGACGGCTCGGTACTAAACCAAGGAATATTCCCAAATCTAACATGGAGAAACTCTTGCACCGGACGCAGCAGCGGCACTAAGGTATAGAAACCCCACAAGCCAAAGATGACACTGGGAATGGCCGCAATTAATTCGACAGTGAAGGCGATGCTCGATCGCAACCATTGCGGCAACAAATCCTCGCTGGTCACGATCGCGACCGCCAATCCTACGGGAATTGCGAACAGCAAGGCGATGAAGCTACTCCCTAAGGTGCCATAAATCAACGGCAGCGCGCCAAACTTGAGGTCGGGGACATTCCATTCGCGATCGAATAAAAAGCCGATGCCAAATTGTTTGAGTGCGGGGATGGCATGTTCGAGAATTTTCCAGCCCATCAACACGAGAATGCCGATCGATACGCCGCTAGCTGCATAGATCAGATAACGAAATAAGCGATCGGTTGTGTTGTGCTTAGATGTGCGACTATGCCTACCTAAGTCATTTTCGGCAGGCATAGTCGCTGATAAGTTGTGAGGAGAAGACATGTTTGATTTAAGTTATTTCACGCCAGATTCTACTGCTTCGATCGCGCGAGCGGCAACACTGCTAGGAATTGAAGTGTAGTTGAGGTCGTCGTTCAATTGTTGGCCGCTAGTCAAAATCCACTTTACCATCGTCTTGATCGCTTGCGCTTTAGCGGGATTCTTTTGAGATTTAGGAATCAATAACCAAGTCAAGCCCACGATCGGATATCCTTGTTTGGAATTGACATCAAAACGATGGTGAAGTGGATTCTCACCAGCGGTCAACAATTAAATGACGACCTCAACTACACCTCAATTCCTAGCAGCGTTGCTGCTCGGGCGATCGAAGCTGTTGAGTCTGGCGTGAAATAATTTAAATCTTACAATGTCCTCTCCTCACCATTTAGCCGTGCCTACACCAATTGAAACCGATTTGGGTAGGCACAATCGTCCATCCAAAAACGATCTCGTCGATCGATTATTTCGCTATCTGATGTATGCAGCTAGCGGCGTCGCGGTCG
>NZ_JANPGM010000035.1:0-7079 GCF_031423935.1 Chamaesiphon sp. VAR_69_metabat_338 | reverse complement strand
GAACCGACCATATCAAAAGCATACACTCGATGCGATTCAGCTAAGATCGCAATATTATATAGCCAAAACTCGATCGATCCATTACCACCATGCAGCAAAATAACTGTGCTGCCACTATTACCCATCTGCCAATAACGAGTTTTAATGCGATCGACATCGATATAGAGATCTGGCGGTAATGTGGTTGATGAATGCGCGGGCATAGATTAGATTTCGAGGGCAGATTATAGCAATCCTGTTCGATTCGTATGGCGTGTTGTCTTGAAGCACACAACCTCCAGGTCGATGCATCGCTACTGCGTCAGCATAACGCACCAAAGCATACCGCACCGAAGATATTCAGCAAATAATCTCTATGGTACCGATTTATGGCAGCCACAGAGATTATTTCCAGCATTCTATTCGATCGATCGAAATATCGTAAGGTGTGTTACTACGTCAGCATAACGCACCAAACAATCTTATCTTTCAGTCAACTTAGTTAAAACTTGATTAGAACGTTCGACAAATGTATTCATCCCGTCAGCATTGATACCTTTTTGAGCCATTAATGCCAGATCGTAAATATGTTGACAAACGAGATTGACTAACGCTTGATTTGGCGAAGTACCCGACTCTTGCACGATCGATCCTTTATTGATATTTGCTAAGTTTTGAATCAGTGGATGGGCAGTATTCACCACCAAAACGTGATCTTCTGGAAACTCAGCCACTTGTTGTTGCATCATCGCCATCATGTCTCGCATGCGGCGGGTAGATTCAGGCAACAATACCATTGCTGGCGGTGTGGATTGGGCATTGTCTCCTTTGAGCGATTCGGTACGGATCGTCACTTGGGGTTTATTTATCGCCGTAGCAAAGATTTCTTGAATCTGTTCGCTGCGCGTCTTGTTTGTATTTGGATCGATAATTTCTGGTGTTTCATCGGACTGGATCAAACTGCTATCTAATTCCGCATCGACTCGCGAAAACTTAATATCGCTATGCTCGCGTTCGAGGAAGCCGACAAAGTGCGTATCGATAAAAGAATCAAGGAATAGTACTTCCAAACCTTGGCTTTTGTGCAGTTGGATATAAGGTGCTTGACTGGCTTCATCCGTGGCGTAGAAAACCCGATTTTCATACTTCGGTGCCGATTCTTCACCTTCAGTTGCGGCTGGTGCTGACTTGGCATGACGCTCTTTGTTACGCTCCAAATACTCATTTAAAGTCGTATATGGCAAACTTGGTGCTGAAGATTTCCACGCATCATCACCTTCTGTTGTGCCTTCAGGTGCAGATGGAGTATAGGTAGTGCGATAGATGATGATATCTTCAATTTGTTTTTTGAATTTATCATCGTTGAGACAGCCAAACTTGATGAAGGTACTTAGATCTTCCCAGCCTTTAGTATATGCGCCCCGATCGTCGTGAAAGAGTTCTTTGAGCCTGTCGCCGACTTTTTTGGAGATATAATCAGAGATCCGGCGGACGGTGCGATCGCTAGTCAGTGCGCTCCGCGAGACATTTAGCGGGATATCGGTACTATCGATAACACCGCGCAATGGTAACAAGAATTTGGGAATCACTTCGTCACAGCGATCGCTCACAAATACTTGATTGCAAAATAGTTTCGCTTGTCCTTTAGTGAGATCCAAATCTGGACGTAATTTGGGGAAATACAAAATCCCATTCAAAGTAAACGGATAATCGGTATTCAAATGTACCCACAGCAATGGCTCTTCTTCAAAGGGATACAGATACCGATAAAATTCGAGATAATCTTCTTTGGTTAAATTCTGCGGCGATTCTTTCCAGGGAGCTTTTTGTTTATTGATGACTTCGCCATCGAGCGAAATCGCCACTGGCATGAAATCACAATAAGTTTTGACTAATTGCTTAATTCGGGCTGGTTCTAAATATTCAGCTTCCTCATCTTGCAAAGTCAGTGTAATCTTGGTACCGCGTTCGGTGCGGCTCGATTCGCTAATTTCAAAGCTGGGCGAACCATCGCAAGACCAATGTACTGGCGTCGATCCATCGCGACAAGAGAGGGTGTCGATTTCAACTAAACTCGCCACCATGAACGAAGAATAGAAGCCTAAACCAAAGTGACCAATAATTTGTTGGTCGCTATTTTTTTGATATTTTTCGATGAATTCTTCAGCACTCGAAAAAGCAACTTGATTGATATATTTTTTGACTTCATCGACACTCATCCCAATCCCATTATCTGAGATCGATAGTGTTTTCTTCTCTTTATCGATCGAGATATGGATGGCAGGTTCGCCGATTTCGCCGCTAAACTCACCAGCGAAGGACACCATTTTGAGCTTGCCGATGGCATCGACGGCATTGGAAATCAGCTCGCGCAGGAAGATTTCGTGGTCGGTATACAGAGATTTCTTAATGATCGGAAAGATATTCTCGGTATGGATGGTAATGTTACCTTGTTCTAGCACTGTCATAAGGCTATCTCGATCGCTACTTATATTTTGTTACCAGCATTGTAGGTCGATCGGGGGTCTTGGGCTTTTCGGGATTTCCGTACCTTTGCTAGGGGATAGGGAATAGAGGATAGGGAATAGGGTTTAGAAGTCGGTAATATTTAGTGGATGTTTAAACCCCACTCCCGTAAAACTAGACCCCTGTTAATTATTAAATCCTTACGAACCCCTATTCCCTATTCCCTATCCCCTATCCCCTATCCTCTACTCACCAATTTCTTCAACAAACTCGGAATCTGCCCGATCTTTTTGGCAACGGGGATTTTGGCGCGTTTGTATGTTTCCAGACGCTGTTGGATCGTGTCGGCATGATAGATCGGTTTGGAGAGAGTATGACTCAAAACGATCGCGGCATCGGTCAGCGGGTGCGGCGTGCTCGCATGAATTCCCGCTAGATAAGCGACGACAGGTTTACCCTGTTGGGTGAGGAGATAAGCTGCGGTAGCTGCTTCAGAATCCCAGCAAATATCGCCGACAAGCACGATCGATTCGGTCAAAGGGTCGGACTGCAGCCACTCCAGCCAGAGGCGGCAAGAGGAGCCAACTAAAGGATCGCTACCGATATGGATGACGATCGATTGACCCAGATCGGCTTGATTTAATTCGCTGGCAATTTCCGCAGTCAAGCTCTGATTGCGGCTGATAATTGCTACCTTACCCGGACTATACAACTGCGGTTGGTAAATGCCTAGTAATAAGCGATCGGGGATGATAATACCCGCGCTACCAGAGCCGAGAATTAAGGTTTTGGTAACACTCGCCTGACGCAACAGCCGAATCGTATCTAGTGGCGGTACGCCTCTGGTAATAATAATTAATTGCGGTATCCCTGCCGCGATCGCTTCGAGGGCCGCATCTAGGACATGATAAGCAGATACAAAAATCAAGCTAGTCTCGATCGGCCCCAAAACATTCTGAGCATCTTCAACCAGATCGAAGACTGGCAAATCGCCCAGTGTTTGGCCGCCTTGCCCCGCACTGACAATACCTGCAATCTTGGTACCATAAGTTTGCATTCGGCCAATTGCAGCCAATGCTAGGGGGTTGTCCACTCCTTGAATCAGGACGCGGCTATTTAGTTGCAGATCGATGGTCATTGGGGAATTGGGAGTTGGGAGCGGGGAGCGACCCAAATCGCGCTGAGGGAACCTCAGCGTGCTTTTGGGTCAAGACAGTGGGGAGTTGAAAGGATGCTTGATTCAGACTCAATATCCGATAGAACCTGAAGTCTAAAACCTAAAGCCTAAAACCGAAAGGCTAATCCCGTTGTTTAGCGAGCGCGAGAGTTTGCGAGATCGCCCGATCGAAATTAGTCACAAGTTTAATCGACAACGGTAGCAGCCCTGCGAGTCGATCTCGATCGTGTTCCAGTACCCGCCAAATCGTGGTGAAATTTTGAATGTTAGGTAGATATTGCATTACCTGCTGGCAACTATCGATCTCGCTACCGACAAAATCGATTAGCAACACATCAATTTCTGGTTCTGGTATTCGTTGCAGCGGCGGTTCTGATGGAGTGTTGCCAGGACAGACGCCCAACCGCTCTAAAGCAATTTGGATCTCGCTGGCGCACGTCGGATCGACGACGATACATTGAGCGACTTGCCCGCCACCTTGCGCGATCCCATCCAACATTGCTAGAGCTAGCCCGTTACCACTACAGAGAATACTGATATTCCCGACATTGGTAAATAGTGGCGATAGCGTACCCAAACGATTGCGCGCCACATCCACAACTTGCCAGGATTGGAGATTGGGGTGCCTGCCGACAGCATAATGATTGACACTAATTTTGCCATCGAGTGCCATAACCGCGCCATTGCGATCGATCCCCAAGGGATTGATCTCGACCAAATCCAAATCCTGAGCGCGCATCAAGATATACATTTTCTCGATAATTTCGCTGACAGCCAGCATCAGATCGCCCTGGAGTCCCATTTTGAGCGCGAGTCGGCGCGCATAAAAAGAGGAAAACTCCTCGTAGACGACGACCTGCTGGATCTGATTGAGAATGGCATTAATATTCATCCCCCCATCAGTAGAACCCAGCAACACCGGACGACAAGCCAGCCGATCGATCACGATCGCTAGATAAAATTCCTGACTGGTATTATACTTAGCCTCAGCCAACAGTACCTTGGGATATTCGCCCAAAATCGGCAAATTAAAGATCGTCCGCGCTGCGGCGATCGCATCGATGGTATTCTCCACAAATCTGATCCCGCCAGCTTTACCCCGATTACCCACGCTCACTTGCGATTTTAAAACGATCGGATAAGGAATCCGCAACGCTTTGAGATCCGTCGGTCGATCGATCCGTTGCGAAGGTAACACGGGGATGCCGACATCGCGAAATAACTCTTTGGCTTGGTATTCTAATAAATCCATGTAGCGGCTAAGGTAGGGGGTAGCGATTCGCGCTCGTCGGGTTTCCCGACGGTTTAGCGAATCAAGACAGAGATTAGGGGGTAGCGGGTAGCGGATAGGGGATACGAAATAGGATGTTCGGCACCAACTCATTTGGGTCGGAATATGTATGGATATTATCTAGAAATCTAGTTCAACTTCCTAAAATTCTCCACACTCTACCCCCTACCCTCTACTCGCTAATCTTTGGCTGGAGCTTCAATCTTGAATTCGCCAGTCGGAGTAGTTGTGACCTTGCCACCAGTAGCCCTAATTCCGGCGATCGCTCGTTTGATGACAAAATCATCCACGGCGGCATTTAAGACCATGTTCCAGGCATCAAATTGAGCTTGTTTGCTATTTGAATTGCGAGCTAGGTATGCAGCCGTATTCTGGGAAAGCCTCGCAATATTTTGACCTTCTGGAGTGGAAGTCTGTTGTGCCCAGTCGGCGGCATGTTGCATCGAATTGCGAGCGGCTGGGATGTCTCCCAAAAATAGTAACTCATCAACTCCCTTGAGCCTCCAAACATAGTAGCCGCGATCGGGAACTTTTGGCGATAGTGACTTTAAGCCCTGTTCCATAATTTTAACCGATCGTTCTGGCGCACCCGCATACATCGAGCCAGTACTCGACAGATAAAAATAACCATGAAGGAAGCGCGGATCGCGAGTGAGGATCGCATCAAAATACTCCATAGCTGCGCCATATCCAGCCTTTTGCCGCACGTCGGTATCGCCGAAGTACTGGATAAAATCGATAAAATACCAATCGGCAACCAGATTATCAAATCCAAATGTCGGCAGAGTTTTGGCAAGGGAAAGGTGAACTTTCATTTGCGCTTCTTCTTGCCGCAGCAGGGACTGGTTCATAATTTTGCTGCGCTCTTTGAGTGTCGCTAGTTGGGGAGTTTGCAGATAAACGATCGCGACAAATGCGCCCAGAATACAGCCGAGCTGTCCGAGTAGCGTCGGTGATAACTGGGATAACTGGGTGCTGAATTTATCCCTCGCAGAAGTTTGTGTAGATACTGACATAGATTTTAGGTAAATTCGCCAAAATGATAGTTAATCGCCGAAAGTTGGTAAGTTAGAGAAATAGCCGGGGTTCGACGAGACATCAATGCCCCGCATCCACCTACTGCCAACAGACCGAATTATGGAAAAAAATAAATTCACAAAAATCTTTGTAATTCTTGCAGGTCTTGCTTTTCTCGGTTCGAGTGTCGCTGGATTGAGCGGATCGATCGGCAGTTCGATGAACGAACCTGCCGCCACTGAAAAAGCTGCCCAATCTCAGAGTGCCCAACTTGCAGCCGAAGAGAAAGGTTTTGCCGCAGTTTTACAACGCGAACCGAATAATCAAACCGCACTTAAAGGATTAGTCTCGATTCGGCTGAAAAGTGGTGATATCGCTGGTACCAGAACAGCACTCGCTCAACTCGTCAAACTCAATCCCACCGAGCGACAGTATAAGGAATTGTTAGAGGCGATCGACAAACAGTTAGCAGATGCCAAAAAAGTGGGTACTCTAAAGACAACTAAAAATTAAACCTTTTTGCTTGTGCTAGAAAAAACGGCAATAATCGAAACTGACAAAATTGGTGCAAATGTCTCCATCGGACATTTTGCCGTTATTTTTGCTGATGTAATCATCGGCGATAATGTGACGATCCACCCGCATGTAACAATCGAGTCGGGAGTAAAGATTGGTGATAACGTGGAAATTATGCCAGGTGCTTACTTAGGGAAGCGACCTAAATCACCTGGTGCAGTTGCTAGAAAAATTGACTATCAGGAACAAATAGTTATTGGCGATAACTGTATTATTGGATCGAATGCCGTAATTTACTATGATGTTTGCATTGGCAAAAATACGTTAATTTGTGAAAATACTTCAATCAGAGAACAAGTTAAAATTGGTGATTTTTGTCTGATCAGTCGAAATGTAACTATTAACTACAATACGCAAATTGGTAATCATACCAAAATCATGGATTCGACTCATATTACTGGAAATTGTCAGATTGGCGATCGTGTTTTTATCAGTGTACTAGTTAGCACTACTAACGATCGAGCAATCGGCAAACTAGGCTATGACGAAGACCGAGTTAAAGGCCCAACAATCGGTGATGGCGTGGCGATTGGTGCCGCAGCGAATATTCGGCCTGGAGTTTCGATCGGCGAT
>NZ_JANPGM010000034.1:0-4253 GCF_031423935.1 Chamaesiphon sp. VAR_69_metabat_338 | reverse complement strand
AGGACAACCAGCCAGCCACACTTGATAACTTTCGGGGAAACTACCGACAAAGCCGACTTCCGCCATGTAGGGACGCGCGCAACCATTGGGGCAGCCAGTCATGCGGATGACAAATGGCTCGTCAGGTAAGCCTAATTTGTCCAGGAGGACACGAAAACGCTCGTTGACGCTGGGTGCCACGCGCTCGGATTCGGTGACGGCTAGACCGCAGGTAGGCAGGGCTGGGCACGCCATCGAGTAGCGGACGAGGGGATCGATGTTGAGGGGATCTGGTTCGATGCCATTGTCGAGCAGGATTTTATGAATGTTATCTCGATCTGCTGGATCGATATCGTAAATCAATACGTTTTGATGGGGCGTGACGCGCATCGGGATTTGATACTTCTGCACGATTTCTCTCAACGCGGTGCGGAGTTTAAAGTCGCCCTCGTCTTTGATCCGTCCGTTGACAACGGAAATACCGAGGAATACTTTCCCGTCGCCTTGTTCGTGCCAACCTAAAAAGTCTAAATATCGGAAAGCGGGAAGTTGCTTGAGCGGCTCGATCTTTTTGCCGTAATATTCTTCGACTTTGGCGGTAAATTTAGCTACGCCCCAATCGTGAATCAGGTACTTCATCCGCGCGTGACGGCGGTTGGTACGATCGCCATAATCACGTTGAGTAGAGACGATCGCTTTAACTAGATCGTAGATATCATCTTTGGGTACATAACCGATCGGATCGGCAATGCGGGCGAATGTTTCTTCTTTATTATGGGTGCGTCCTAACCCTCCCCCAGCATAGACATTAAAGCCTAATACTTCGCCTTTGTCGTCAGAAATAATGACCAAACCTAAATCTTGGGAGAAGATATCGGTCGAGTTATCGCCGGGAACTGTCACCGCAATTTTAAATTTGCGGGGCATATATTGCATCCCATACAGTGGTTCTAGATCTCCAGGGAAAATTGTATGGTTGCGATCGGTTGCTAATGCCGCTTTGACTTCTGGTGCGGGTTCGCCACTGATGGCTTTTTCTCCATCCAACCACACTTCATAATACGCACCTGATTGGGGCGTGAGCAGATCGGCGATTCGATCGGCATAAGCCCAAGCATTGACGTACTCAGGCTTGTTTTTGAAGGGGGCTGGGGGTGCCATCACGTTCCGGTTCAAGTCACCGCACGCACCGAGGGTAGAACCCATGTTATGGACGATCGCGGCAATAGCTGGTTTGAGATTTTTCTTAAGAATCCCATGCATCTGAAAACCTTGGCGAGTAGTCGCGCGGATGGTTTCGTTCCCGTAGTCGCTCGCCAATCGATCGAGTGCCAAGTACAATTGGGGCGGGATAAAGCCGCCGGGATTGCGCGTCCGCAGCATCATTTGATAATCTTTTTCTTCACCTTTGACGCGATTATCCCGATTATCCTGCTGATAAGATCCGTGAAATTTGAGGATCTGAATTGCGTCTTCCGTGAAATAATTTGTATCGAGGAGTAGCTCGCTGGCAACAGGTTCCCGTAGATAGTGACTATCTGTCTTTAAATGTTCTACTTTTGCGAGCTTTTTGGGGTTGGAAGTGTTAACCATACTGAGTTTAGGGATACTTGCAGGCGAGGATCTAGTCTATAGCAAACCTAAGTCACTTAGATCCATAGTCTATTTATTTTAACGCTCATCAGATTCGCCATTTCGGTAGGAATTCTAAAATAAATGTCGAGGTTCCCGATCCTCAACCCTGACGGTTAGCAACCGCCACTGATGTTGCCAAGTTCGTCTTGTCTCGATCGAAACACGTTTGGCAATTTTAGGTCGATCGAGAGTACTGGAATTTAATAGCGATTCGATCGAAATTACTCACCTACTTGCGACAACTGGTACCCAAATGCGTAGCGAGTGAGCCTGTCGCTATTCTCTAGTGGGGGGATAAGCAGAGGCTGGGAAAATGTTTTAACCATTGTGGGTGCTGGGTTAGGGCGGATCTCAATTATAGGAGCTGCTACTGGCTAATTTGTAGCTGAGATAAATGCTCGATCGTCACATTTGACAGCGGAATCGATTGACTGAATCGACCCCAGGAGATGCCGATACAACCTGCGGCACCGCCTTTTTTGGCCATGGACATATCCCAGGTACTATCGCCAACCATCAAGGTTTGTGCGGGATTTACTCCAAGTTCCTGACACGCGAATTGAAATAAGCGCGGATCGGGTTTGGCGAATTGGAGATCGGAGCCTAAAAGCACCTGAAAATAAGGCTGTAACTTGTGATAGTGGGCAAATTTGACGACTTGGCTGGTAGTAGCAGCAGAGACGATGCCCAATTTTAGCCCCGTACTTGCCAAAGACTCGATCGCGGCTTGACAGCCCGGAAACATGGCATTGGGAGTAGATTCCATCACGCGATCGACTTCATCGAATGCGCCTCTGACAATTTCGAGAGCCTCACTCCAGCCTCTACCCGTTTCGGCAATATAAGCCGCCGCCGCAATTTCATTTTCATATTGACTGCCCACTGCTTGTAATCCAGCTGGATCTAAACCCTTGTCGGTGACGCCAAAAGCCATCAGCAGCGGTTCTCCCACCCCTGGAATTTGGGCATCGATCAGGCGCGCGCGTTTTTGGGCGAGATTGCGGAGATAGTCGCCAGAGTCTTCCAGGGTGCCGTCTTTATCAAAAATAATGGCTTGAATATCAGTAAATTTGTGGCCGAGACAGTCGATCGCAAGCATGGCAGATGAGGATAGAGAACCTAACGCAATTCCATAATTATCCTGTATCCCTAACGCTTGGGACGATTAAATAATAAATAATATTGCGATCGCTAAGATGCGGGGATCGCCACAGTGCAGAATCGATAATATAACAAAACTTTTAACGACCGTTCGACAATAATTAATCCCTGACAAGTTAAATCGATCGATTGTCGAGGTGTTAAACCCCATCTCACTACCAGCTAAATTTAAGAATTAGGATAATAGCTCTATGATTCAAAATATTTTAATTGCCGTCGCTGGCTTGGGTAAATGCGAACAAATGCTCAAGATGCTGATGGAAATTCCCATCATTCAAGGGGCAAACGTTACTATCTTGCATGTCGTCGCGCCCCAAGTAACTGCCGAACTGATGTCGGAAAAGCTGACTGCGGGCGGTAAAATCTTAGCCGATGCGATCGAATATCTCAAGCTCGATCCGGCTAAAGTCAATGTCCGACTCAAACAAGGCGATCCCAAAGATACCGTTTGTCAGGTTGCCGAGGAAGAAAATTCCGATCTAATTATTATGGGTTCGCGCGGACTCAATCGTTTGGAATCGATTCTATCTAATTCTGTCAGTCAGTATGTTTTCCAACTGACTTCGCAGCCGATGTTATTGGTTAAAGATGACGTCGATACCAAACGGATTTCCAAAATCATGCTGGGATATAATAACTCCAGCACGGCGCAAGCATCGCTAAAATTAGCCCTTTCGTTCTTGCGCGATATTAAAGGTAGTCAATTAATGTTGATGCACGTTAAAGCCGATCGTAAATCTACTGATATCCCAGTTAATCCCGAACAAGATCCAGTTTTTGCAACAGCAGTTGCCGAAGCTAAAAGACAAGGTGTCGCCTATAAATGTATCTTGGGCGTCGGCGATCCAGGCAAAGAGATCTGCAAGGCGGCTGAGGAATTTAATGCCGATCTGATCGTCTTAGGTTCGCCAGAACGTCGGCCATCGATCGCCAAAAACCTACCAGATTTAGAGCGGTTGCTCGGTAATTCGCTATCTGACTATGTGCGGGTTAAAGCTCCTTGTCCGGTCTTGTTGAATCGATCGATTGCTTGATGCTAGAAATAAAAAAGTAGGGGTAATTCATGAAGCGTCTCTTTCCGGTCGGGTTCCCCGACCATGGAAAAGAGACAAGACAGCGGCTTGCGCTCGTCGGGTTTCCCGACGGTACAGCAAGACAAGACATTACCCCTACTTTTTTATTTCTAGCTATCATAATCTACATAAAATAACTTAGCTTGACGATCGCCATACTCCATAACAAATTCATAAAATGAAAGCAATAGCCCCAAAACCTTTGTCGTTTGGATAGCTTCAAGCTAAATTGAATCAGTCGCCACGCGATCGCAAACAATGGCATAGAAACAAGTGTGATGCCCAAAAAGCGGATGATGCTCACATCATGATATCCGCCAGCTTCAATCATAATCAGCTCGATAAAAGCTGCTAGATAAACACATAGGTGAATACCCGCCTGAAGGAAGGAAAGCAACCGAAATA
>NZ_JANPGM010000033.1:0-5274 GCF_031423935.1 Chamaesiphon sp. VAR_69_metabat_338 | reverse complement strand
GGCGATTAGAGTTCATGCTGCTGCTTGGTGCGCTGTCTTGTCTTGGATGACAAATAAAATCAGTGTGAGATTTTTCACTGGGCGATCGCCAGATGCGCAGAGCGTGCTTGAAAGCAGCACTGCCTTTTAATCTTTGTAAAGATTTAACATTTACGCATAATATTCTGACTGATTAAAAACAACTCGATCTTTAAGTAGTATCCAAGTTTCATTTGCTACTAATATCCTCCTCTGCTGCCGATTGTGTCAGCTATTTTGCCGATCTCATTAGATTGCGAAACTGCTACGATGCGGTTAGATTTCTATTATGAAAAATACTTGTTTATTCTTTATTGAATTTGGCTGATTTGAAATTTTCAAATCCGACTTATCGATGGTTAAGGCTAGTGTTTATCTTTGTAAATTAACTTTTTAAATTAGCTCTTTGGCAGAGAGTAAGTAATATTTGAAGATATTTTAGCTCGCTGAATAGAGATTAACATCATACATAATTCTTGGCAGATTGAGTCGATCCGATCGACTGAATGTGTAGGTTTAGGTAGCTTAACAAGCTAGATGTATGAACATTTTTGCATTGTATTGGGAACTAGTTAATTCAAAATTTGAGGAGGACAATTATTTCATGAGAGCTACGTTGAAACAGGGGCTGTTACAATTTTCGATCGTGTCGGCAACAACCGCGATCGCTTTAACTACCACGACAAATGCTTGGTCGGCAAATCTAACCTTTGCCAGCAGCCGTGATGCATTGAGTGCGAATGACTTTGTAGATTGGTCGAATCCCATTACCCAAGTTACTAACGCTAACAATGGGCCAGCAACTTTTACTACTCTCTCAGCAGGTGGGATAACAGTAACAGGTAGTCAAGCTGGGGACTTTGGAGAAATTCGCCGCCAAAATTCAACTCCATATCCAGATGAGGCTAGCTTACCTGGTAGTGCTACCGCGAACACCACGTTCTGGAATGGGAATTTCGCACCTGGTGCTGCCGTTTATTGGAATAAAGGTAGTGCTAATGGCAGTACTGGCCTGACCTTGAGCTTTGCCACTCCGGTTTACGCAGTGGGCGCACAGCTTAATAGTCTTTTTTATCATGGCTCTGGGACAGTTGGTGTCACTCCATTTAGAGGTACGATTACTGCTTTTTATGGCAACGGCTCTACCGCTTCTTCGCGAACGGTCGATCTTAATGGCACTACTAGTGCTTTAGCTAACAACTCTGCCACATTTTACGGTTTCACTAGCGATGCTGCGGACATTACCCGCGTTGTGTTTAATACAACGGATATTACCAATAATGACGGCTATAACTTTGCAATTAATCGGGTGAGTCTGCGTACGACTAGCTCAGTTCAAGCGGTTCCCGAGCCATTCTCGATCGTCGGTACACTCATTGGTGGGGCAGCAGCACTCAAGCTGCGGAAAAGATTGAAAGTTACTAACAAACTCTAGATCGAATATTTCGATCTCGTCTGGCAAACAGCACTACGAAAGCTATCGTAGTGCTGTTTGCTGTAATTGGCAGCTACCCACTTGGCATTTTGGTAGAATCTACTATAATTGAAATAGATCGACCCATCATACCCCAAGCCAACCACCAAAATGTTTGTCACTGCCCGTCCAACCGCTCGTCCCGATGCTATTCCCGTTGATGTTGTAGCGGCAATTCAGGAATTAAAAACATCGCTCAATGCTGTCATCCTAGCGCATTATTACCAGGATGCTGAGATTCAAGACGTGGCAGATTTTATTGGTGACTCATTAGAATTATCCCGCAGAGCAGCAAGTACCGATGCCGACGTTATCGTGTTCGCAGGCGTGCATTTCATGGCAGAAACCGCCAAAATTTTGAATCCAAATAAGTTGGTATTATTACCAGATTTAGCAGCAGGATGTTCGCTCGCAGATAGTTGTCCGCCGGATAAATTTGCCGCATTTAAAGCTGAATATCCCAACCATATTGTGATTTCTTATATCAATTGTACGGCAGAAATTAAAGCTCTGAGCGATATTATCTGTACGAGTTCTAATGCTGTCAAAATTGTCAAACAAATCCCGTTAGAGCAGGGAATTATCTTCGCACCCGATCGCAATCTCGGTCGCTATGTGACGCAGCAAGCAGATCGAGAAATGGTGCTGTGGCAAGGAAGCTGTATGGTACACGAAACTTTTTCGGAGAAGAAGTTGGTACAGCTAAAAATCAACTATCCCCATGCAGAAATCATCGCGCACCCCGAATGTGAAGAGGCAGTATTACAACACGCCGATTTCATCGGTTCGACGAGTGCATTGTTGAAATATACAGCTCAGAGTGAGAGTACGCAATTTATCATTGCTACCGAACCAGGCATCATTCACCAGATGCAAAAAGCGCAACCGCACAAAGAGTTTATCCCCGCACCACCGATCGCTAACTGTGCCTGTAATGAATGTCCGCACATGCGATTGAATACATTAGAAAAATTGTATTTAGCGATGAAAAATCGATCGCCAGAAATTACTATGCCTGAAGATGTCAGATTGGCAGCTCTCCGTCCGATGCAACGGATGTTAGAAATGAGCTAATTAAGGGATTGCTAAAAGGATGTCTGAAAAGGTTTTTTGATGTGGATCGTAGATCTAAATCCCCCTTTAAAAGGGGGACTTTAATTCCGGTTCCCCCCTTGAAAAGCAGGGCTGTTTCATTCCTTTCCCCGATGGTTTTAATGAAACAGCCCTGCTACTTCTGCCGGGGGGTCTGGGGGTGAGAACCCCCAGATCTACCTACTACGCGATCTCCATTATGACCCCCACCCCGCTTCCTACAAATCGAACCTTACGCAGGGGAGTTTGAGGGGCGGCGTCCCGCCTCCTCAACGGGGGGACTGGGGGTCGGAGCGATGCGCGCTCGTTGGGTTCCCCAACGGTTTAGCGCATCAAGACAACCCCCAGATCCGGGTTCTGTCTTCACCAGAAAAGTTTGAACCTAACAAGTATCGATTGTTTGCCGTTACGCTTAACTATTAACGATCGAACGGTGACAACCTACGCCCAGTAACGAATGAATCAGCCCTGCCTTTTTAAGGGGGTTTGGGGGATTTAGATCTAAAAACGAAGTCCAACCAACTTGTCGGTACGCGGTAGCCTTAAAAAGGGGGATTTACCCACCTTAAACGAAGCAATTAGACTTTTCAGACAACCTCTCAGCGAGTAATCATTGCCGCAGTTCAATTACCGATGGGGCGATCGCATTTACCTGAGCTACCTTTGGTGTCGGGGCAGTCATGCTGGTGAAAATTAAGATCGCGCCCATTATCGCCATCATTAAATTTTCGGTCATACTAACTACGCCCAAAGGTGCCTTGGAATTGCCGCCCACACAGGCACAATTGAGAGCCATTTTATCGATATAGACAGCTTTAAATACCGATATCGAGCCAAGGATACCCACGGTAGCTGAAGCAATTCCGGTAGCTAATGGGGCAATGCCAGACAAGAATCCTAACCCGATCGCTAGTTCGAGAAAAGGATAGATTTTGCCATAAGGTTTGAATCGTTTGGTAACGAGATCGTACTTTTCAAAACTCTCGGTAAATGAGCCTAAATCCATCAACTTCAGACTCGCCAACATCGACAACGAGATCCCCATGAAACCAGCCATCTTCAGCGATAAAGCTAGCGTCATCAACCCCGCAGTGGAGAACAAAGCGATAACCGGCGTATAAGAAGTATCTGTTTGTTCGGGAGTTGCCGACAGTCGATCGGCTAGATCGGTATAACCCCCAACTCTTTCGGTATCGATGAAGATCTGCGGTGTAGTGGCAACATGATATTTCTCTTTGAATTTATCTATTTCTTCACGCGATCGCAATTTAATATCTTCAAATTTTAGCCCCCGTTCTTGTAAGAGTTTGACCGCTTTTAATCCCCACGGACATTCATGTTCTGGCATGGACATCCGATAGAGTTTGATTTGACGCGAGCTGAGATCGAGTTGATTCATCAGACACCTCGGAGTTAGGGGATAGGGGATAGGGGATAGGCGATAGTGAATGGTAGGGTGTGTTATCGCGGAGCGTAACGCACCAAAAACTAGCTGAATGAGCAAAGTGAGTTCGATCGATAATCATCAACCAAACGACTATTTTCTATTTTTTAGTTCCGTACCATTTTTGCTGCCATTGGGTCATGCGATCGATTTCTGACTGTTGGGAAGCAATGATATTTTGTGAGAGTTTTTGTAATTCGGGGCGTTGGGATTTTTGCAATGAATCTTTTGCCATCGTGACTGCACCTTGATGGTGGGGAATCATCGCATCGAGAAAGCGTTTGTCGAATCCAGCATCGGCTTTGCCTAGCGACATGCTCATCATCATCGACTGTTTGTGTTCGGCAGTCATCGCCATTTCATGATTCATTGCTGAGTGCCACATCATGGGTATTGCCGATACTTTGGGATACCATTGTTTTCGCCATTGCTGCATCTGGGCGATTTCTTTTTTCTGCTCGGTAATAATATCTTTCGCGAATTTAACTAATTCGGGACGTTTGGATTTTTGGATGACTTCCTGCGCCATCACCAACGCACCTTGATGGTGGGGTACCATACTATCGATAAAGCGCAGGTCATAGTTGGCATTGGCAGGGCCGACATCCATACTGTGATTCATCCCACCGTGATTCATGCCGCCATGATTCATCCCATCTTGATTTTGAGCGATCGGCGAATTCGGACTGTGACGCATCGTCAAACCAGCGATTGACACCGAAGCAATCCCGATCGTGCCAATGACGATCGCCATTGGGGTAAATAATCGATTTTTAGTATTCATACTTCGGGGCTAAAATAGTAATTATTGTTTTACTACTATCTTATCGGGATGAGATGAAATTGAGATGAAATTTCACCGATCGATCGTTTCATCTGAATTTTATCTAGTTAGCGGACGATCGATCTGAACCGTATGAAAATTTTACTCGTCGAAGACGAACCCGATCTCGGTGCGCTCGTCCAAAAGAGCCTCGCGCACCATCAATATATTGTCGATTGGGTGGTAGATGGACAAGCTGGCTGGGAATATCTCACCCAAGATGCTCCACAGGAGACGCTACGCGATCGCACGACATACTCGCTCGCGATTATCGATTGGATGTTGCCCAAAATCTCTGGCATCGAGCTGTGTCAACGTTTGCGGGCTGCCAACTATATGCTACCGATCCTGATGCTCACCGCCCGCGATCGCATGGAGGATAAAATTACCGGCTTGGACGCTGGTGCCGACGACTACCTCGTC
>NZ_JANPGM010000032.1:0-6827 GCF_031423935.1 Chamaesiphon sp. VAR_69_metabat_338 | reverse complement strand
TTGTCAATCGACTCGAAGAGTTCCAAAACCCTTCGCTCAAGGAAGAGTCAGCGACGGAGCGGCAAGCGGTGGCGGCTGGTGGTTGGCTGATGTTTGGCAATCGTCCTTTCTGGGGGAATGGATTGGCATCAACTCGGAAGTGGATGGTTTCGGAAGTCTCCACTCACAACATGTATCTATACTACATGGCCGATCATGGCATTCTCGGAGTCCTGTTTCTGCCAGGAGCGATCTTTGCTGTCGTCTATCGCAATCGGGGCGAAGAACAGACAATTCTCATCTGTTTTGCCGTCTTTCTGAGTTTGTGGGGACTATTCAGTCATGAGGTGTTAGCAGAACGCTATACATTATCGAGTTTTGCTTTACTCGCCGCCATGAACACCAATCAAAAGTGGTATCTGAAATATACAAATCGTAATTTCAATATGGCACCGTCGCCCTCGATCGCGCCAGCTTTTTTACCACCAGTACGCACCCAAAAGAATGTCTTTCAAAAACGCGATTAGTCGATCGAGATCGAGGAACTATTTACCATTAAATAAGTCTTCTAGATCGATGTCTAGCTCGCCAACTGGGATAGTCGCACCTAGCTCGAACCTCGATTTTACCCGCTCCCATGCCTAGCGATGCATTCGAGTTTGTCACGATCGCCTGCACAACCACCATCTACCAAACTCCGCATCAGACAACAATACAATGAAAGACCGATTGCAGAAGATCGCTAGCTTATGGAAAAAAGTTGCGAGTGGGTCAGTAAATAGTCGAATTTTGGTCGCAATGATTGTGGTCGGATTCGGCACGATCCTGGCCAAACTATTATCTGTTGTTAAAGAGCTATTTGTTGCCTATCAATTTGGTACTGCCAGTGAATTGGATGCCTTCTTGATCGCGCTGACGATTCCGTCGTTTTTGCTTAGTATTATCGCTGGCTCGTTTAACTCAGCCCTGATTCCCACTTATATCCGGGTCAGAGAGCAATCAGGTGCCAGAGCGGCTCAAAAGTTGTTTGCGGGAGCTTCGCTCTGGAGCATCGGCTTGCTCGCAGCCACTACCCTGCTCATGCTCGGGTGCGTCCCGCTCTATCTGCCCTTACTAACTAAGGGCTTCAGTGCTGACAAATTAGCCTTAGCCTATCGACTGTTGTGGGCGATCGCGCCGATGTTACTACTATCAGGGATTGCCAATATTTGGGGCGCAGTGCTCAATGCTGGCGAAAAATTTGCCCTAGTTGCGCTAGTGCCAATGATTACGCCCGTCCTGACGATCGTCCTGTTATTTGGCATGCAGTCTTGGGGCGTATTCAATCTGGTGGCAGGGATGGTTGGCGGTCAACTCGCAGAAATGCTGATTATCGGCATCGTCCTCAAACAGCAAGGGTTCTCACTGCGCCCGCGATGGTATGGCTTTAATCCCGACCTCAATGAGGTGGCGCGTCAGTACGCACCCGCGATCGTGGGGTCATTTTTGATGTGCAGCACTAGCTTGGTCGATCAGTCGATGGCCGCGATGTTACCTGCTGGTAGTGTCGCCGCGCTCAACTATGGCAACCGGATCGTGACCTTACCAATTATTATCGCCAGTACGGCCTTAAGTACGGCGGTGATGCCCTATTTCTCCAAAATGGTGGCCAGTAATGATTGGTCGGGCATTCGCAACTCCTTCCGGCATTATCTAATCCTGATCTTTGCGGCGAGCGTGCCGTTAACTGGATTGATTATTTTAGGTTCGGAGCCGATCGTGCACGCGCTCTTACAAAGAGGTTCATTTAATGCCAATGATACGCGGGTCGTCGCGCAAATTCAAAGTTGTTTTGCCCTCCAGATCCCGTTTTATATTGGCTGCATGTTAGTAGTGCGGTTAATTTCGGCGATGCGCCAAAATCAGATTTTGATTGTTGGTTCGGCTTGTAGTCTGGCGATCAATATCGGTTTGAATTATTTATTCATGCAGTGGCTGGGTGTGGCTGGGATTGCCTTATCGACCAGTTTGGTGTACGTATTTTCCTTTTTCTTTTTACTATTCTTTGTCCTCCGCAATTTGAAATCGATCGATAAGTTCGATCTGGCACCCAAACCCACAGAGCGCGCCGAATCGATCGACCAGTTCGATCTGTCATCCGTACCGATCGAGCGCGCTGATTCGACCGATTCGATCCCGACCGATCGCCAATTGCCAGTCGGCAAAGACAGCAAATAATTTCGCTCCAGCAGCCAGGTGAGCCGAGCAGTGCTCGCGATTTCCCTACAGGAACGCTACGCGATCGCAAGTCGTTCCGATCTGGGTATGATAGATCGAGTCATCGAGGAACAATCGCACATGTCCGAACGCCGAATCGCTTTCTTTTTGCCGACCCTTGCCGGTGGCGGTGCGGAACGAGTCGCCCTCAATTTGCTGGCGGGAATGCTCGAACTAGATATTCCGCTAGATTTGGTGGTAGCTAGTAAAGAAGGGCCGTATTTAGACCAAGTACCCGATCGCCTTCGACTCATCGATCTGGGTACGGCGCGAGTGATGAAGGCGATTCCCGCATTGGCAGGTTATCTCAAGGACACTCAGCCAGTGGCATTAGTTTCGCACATGAATCATGCGAATATCGCCGCTATTTTAGCTAAAGAATTGGCGCGCAGCAAAACCAAGTTAGTCGTAGTCGAGCACAATACCCTCTCAACTAGTAAATCTAACTTACGGCGGAGTAAATTTTTGCCCACGATGATGAGATGGCTCTATCCCCGTGCTAACGAGATCGTCGGCGTGTCTCAGGGGGTGGCGACAGATTTGGATACCCAATTAGGTTTCCAGCCAGGAACCGTGAAAACTGTCTACAATCCCGTTGTCGATCGTCAGCTCAAAAGCAAATCTCAAGCCCCATTAAGCCATCCCTGGTTTGCACCAAACAGTCCGCCCGTCTTTTTGGCGGTGGGGAGATTGACCGCGCAGAAGGACTTCTCGAACCTGATTCGGGCGTTTGCGATCGTCCGCCAGCACCAACCCGCACGCTTGATAATTTTAGGCGAAGGGGAAACTCGCAGTGCGCTCGAAGCTGAAATCGCCGCACTGGGGATAACGGCAGATGTCTCCCTCCCTGGTTTCGATGCCAATCCCTATGCTTATATGGCACAGGCGACGACCTTCGTGCTGTCATCGCGCTGGGAAGGTTTGCCGACGGTATTGATCGAAGCGATGGCTTGTGGTTGTGCGGTGGTAGCGACAGATTGTCCTTCGGGGCCGCAAGAAATCCTCGCGGCTGGCAAATATGGGCTATTGGTACCGATCGACGATGCCCCAGCCTTAGCAACAGCGATGCTTCAGACTTTAGAGGCACCACTGGATCGGGCGCAATCGATCGAACGCGGCCAATATTTTTCCAGCGAACGCGCCGTCAGCGAGTATCTCCGATTATGCGATTACTAAATTATGTCAGTCGCCAAACTTGTTAGGACATACCCCCGACTGTCTTGTCTCGCTGTCTTGACCCAAAGCCATGGGTCGGGAACCTCCCGTTCGATGCGCCGCTGTCTTGACCCAAAGCCATGGGTCGGGAACCTCCCGTTCGATGCGCCGCTGTCTTGTCGCACACAAACGGGAGGGAACCTCCGTGACGAGCGCATCCGCAAACCGTCGGGAAACAAAGGCGTGCGCGAGCCGCTTCTTTGAGAAGTCGGGGGTGTAGCAGTAATGGTCGAATTAGTTGCTGCCCCTGCTCACGCTAACGATCGACCAGCGCGCGCTCCCAAACATCGTTATATTTAGCCACCATATTTTGGACGCTAAAATTGGCCTCGATCCGCTGGCGGCATTGTGCTTGCCGCTGTTGCCAAGCGGGTAGATCGGACATGCGATCGATCGCGCCAGCCATCGCCTCGCCCAACCTGACAGCATCGCTCGATGGCACCACCCAACCAGTATCGCCGACAATCAGTCCCGCATCGCCAACGTCAGTGACGATACAAGGTCGCGCGCAAGCCATCGCCTCCGCGACCACATTGGGGAAGGCTTCACCATAAGCACTAGATAGGACGTGCAGATCCACAGCATTCATGACGGCGGGAATATCCGAGCGCAGGCCCAACAACGTGACGCGATCCTTGACTTGATAGCGATCGAGTAGTTCGACTAAAGTATCGTTATCAGCATCGAGCTTCGAGCCAACCAGTACGCAGTGCCACGGCGATGGGGTAAGTGTCTTGAGATGAGCTAAAGCGGCAATCAGATTGGCGTGATCTTTTTGGGGATTCCAACGGGCGACCATCCCAAACAAAGTTGTCCCATCGGGAATATGCCATTGCTGGCGCAACTCTTGACGAGCGGCTAGATTCGGTGCAAACTCACTGACATCATAACCATTGGGAATCGTCACCATTTTTTGCTGCTGATAACCGAGGGCGGTATGCACTCGCACTCCTTCCTCCGAGCAACTGATAATTTTGCGGGGGATAAAACCCGAAATTGCGGCGCACACGCGAACGATCGCGCGAGTGGTAAACGCCGTTTGCGTCGGATCGAGATCGGAGTTATGAATCCCCCAGACGATAACTTGCTTACCCGCCAAGCGAGCTGCCACACTACCCAGCAGATCGCTGTGGTACATCCAGGTTTGAATCGCATCTGGGCCGATCTGTCGAATCAGTCGATACAGCTTGGTGACTCCAGCTCGCGTCACTCTACTTTTGGGCATATCGAGGGCATGAACTGGAATCCCTAATTTAGCAGTTTGCTCTCCATACCAACCAATGCTCATTAGCGAAATGACATGATGAGTATTTTGTTTATCGGCAATAATGAATCGGTACAAAACAGCTTGAGCACCGCCGTCATTAAAATCCGTAATAATATGAAGAACTTGCATTCGAGTTATGAGTTATGGTTTGATTCTGCGTTAGGAGTGATGGATGCTGAGAGCAAAATATTTAGATGTGTAGAGGAATCTGATTTACAGATCGACCTACGTCGATCTGTACTCAACCCGATCTGTCAATTATTTACTTCAATTAGCTCCAGCTAACTAGTACTACAAATCGGATATTTATCGCTGTAATTAATTATATTTTATCAATAATACCATAGATAAATCCGAATATTTAGAATCGATCGCTGATGAAGATCGAGTTAGATTTGGCATCTCTTGCCCGATCGCCAGTCAATTTAGCAACACCAACAAAAGCATACTACTAAGGTATTGTCGCAGTTAGTTACGATTGCTAACTTTCGCGATCGCGCATGCTTGACGCAAAATTTTTCTAGTCGATCGGTGTGGCTAGCTTGCTGAAAATCGCTCATTTGCTTGACATTACTGTCGCTAACGATCGAGATCCGTTCGCGCTTGACTATCGCCGCGATTTTTACTCGAAGTAAATACAGCGATTAAACCCGAATACCCAAATTCTAAGTTGAATTTGGGTGTTTATCTCCAAGAACATTTGAAATTAATAATTATTAGGGACGGGGCGCAACCAAGTTATTTTAGATTGAATCTTGTTAATTTTTATTGGCCATTATGATGCAGACCTGTGAACACATATTCACTGTTAACGTATTCATCGCTAGTGGAATCTTCGCGTTCTCGATCGCCAGGTAATAACTTCTTTTCGTCGGAATCTTCTACTAAAAACTCTACGGAAACCTGAACTCTAACCTTACCTTTGCACCAGCGACGAGTGGCCAAATCGAGGATTTCGCAACTAATACCTTCCTCGAACCATTGACAATGTTCGTTAGCCAAGCGATTTGAGCCGATCGTCCGAATCGGAATCTCTAAACCATTCTGTCGGAGCTTCTGATCGATCGATCTACCAACCGAACTATCAAAAGATTGGCCGATCGCCTTTTTGAGCTTGCCAGAGCGAAACATTGCCTCCCCAAAGGCAATTACATCGTCATCACCACAATCATAGGGAATAAGATTATTTGTCATAACATTTTTGCGATCGAAGGTTAGTACTAGATACCATTAACATGATGCCATAATATACTCAAAACAGACCTGATGGATCGACGCATCCCGATCGATTTCTATGTTCTCGATTTAACCATCAGATCGACCGATCGCGCTGGTTGCGAGCGGTTCTAGTTACCGAGATCGCCTCCGCTCGTGCCATCCCGATCGCCCAACAAATCCAATTTTCGTTAGGATAGAGATCGTAATTGTCAGTATTATGTCTGGAGCGACCGATTGCTAGGTGCTAGCTTGTCGCCTTAAATCGTTCCGTGAGGATCGAGATCGACCGCTTCATCCGCATCGGGGCGACCGTGCGCTCGCCGATCTGGCAGCTAGTTGGCCGCAGATTCGGGTCGCGCCGCTAGCGGCTGCGTGTAGTCTTAAGCTAAAATTGACATTCTGCAAATCTAAGTTAAGACGCTTGCTAGCCGCAACAGCCTGCGTCCGATCGGCAGTTTAGCTATTATTCATCATTGGGATCGAGATCGTGGAAAATAAATTAATGTTAATGATTCCTGGCCCTACGCCAGTGCCAGAAAATGTGTTGTTGGCAATGGCCAAACACCCGATTGGGCACCGGAGCGGCGAGTTCAGCCAAATCATGGCCGAAGTTACTGCCAATCTCAAATGGTTGCACCAAACTCAAAATGATGTCCTGATGCTGACCGTTTCCGGTACGGGCGCGATGGAAGCAGGAATTATTAACTTCTTTAGCCCTGGCGATCGCGTGTTGGTCGTCCACAATGGTAAATTTGGCGAACGCTGGGCGCAAGTAGCGGCAGCCTTCGCGCTAGACGTCCAGACAGTTACCGCTCCCTGGGGACAACCGATCGATCCCAATGCGGTCAAAGCCGCGCTCGATGCCGATGCAGCCAAAGCTATCAAAGGTGTC
>NZ_JANPGM010000031.1:0-2472 GCF_031423935.1 Chamaesiphon sp. VAR_69_metabat_338 | reverse complement strand
GAAGGACTTCGATCGCACAAGTAAGGTTTTGTGAAGCGGATTTGGTATTACCCCGATCTTCAAGAGCTGAGGGGCTAAATATATCGCCTACTAGACCGCAGGGCTAGTCATCCATCAAATCTAATGGTGCTTGCCAGCAATATATTCTCAGGTCGATGCGGTTAGTTGGTGTGAATTGAATGCCTTCTTGTTCGAGCAAAGTTTTCTGTAAATAGTCGCCGCCGCCACGCGCGATCGAATATGAAATTTCACCCTTGGAATTAACCACGCGTTGCCAAGGAATATCTGAAGCAATTTCTACGCGAAATAGAGCATAACCGACCAATCTCGCTTTGCCATATAAACCGGCTAATTCTGCAACTCGACCGTAACTAAGCACCTTGCCGCGCGGAATTTTGCGCACGACATCATAGATTTGTTGATACTTAGACATGCGGTTGAGGAGCTGTTTGACGATTAAGAAACGATCGCGAGGCGTTCGCTGACTACAATCTTCATCCCTTCACGGGCGACGATCGATTCGGGGAAAATTTGGGTCGATTTTGCTGCGATCGCATCCATGAATTCATCGTTATGACTGGGATCGTGATGGAAGATTACGAGTTTTTTGACATTTGCGGCTTGGGCAACTTTTACACCTTCTTGCCAAGTTGAATGTCCCCACCCCACCTTACTAGTTTGGGGATGATAATACTCTTCATCTGTATAGGTAGAATCATAAATTAATACGTCAGCTCGATCGGCTAAAGCTAATACGTTGCGATCGAGTTTGTCTGGGAGATGTTCGGTATCGGTAATATAGGCGACGGCATAATCCCGCCAGCTCACCCGATAACCCATCGCGCCGCCGGGATGATTGAGCGCGCCAGTGGAAATGGTCACATCTCCCAATGTAACCGTGTCGCCATAGTCGAGATTATGAAACCGTAAATTTGCCCCCATCACCTGTAATGGGACGGGAAAATTGGGTTGGGTCATTTGATCGTGCAGGCGGTGTTCGATCGTCACACCGTGGGGAATTACGCCACCATAAATATCAAATTCGTTCCCTTCCATAAATGCGGGGGAAAAGAAGGGAAAGCCCTGGATGTGATCCCAATGGGAATGTGAAAAAAACAAATGTCCGCTGACGGGCAAATGGCCGAGCAATGATTGTCCTAAGACGTGAATGCCAGTGCCTGCATCGAAAATCAGCCGATAACCGCCGACTAACATTTCCACGCAGGGCGTGTTGCCACCGTACCGGACAGTGGCTGTGCCTGGACAAGCAATACTGCCCCGGACGCCCCAGAAATTAATTTTGAATTGGTCTTCCGGTTTGGACATGAGATCGGTTGGCAGTTAACAGTCGATAATTACTTCTCGGTGTAGGTCGCAGTGTGAGGACTGCCCGCGAGCTGGATGGCTGGGGTAGATCGCGATTTTCTCCATCTTCTTCTGAGTTTTAGCACGATGCGGTACGAGCATCAGTAATCTCGATCGCGATCGGCGGCGATTGGGCAGAGCCGACGCTACGCGATCAAGATCGGGCAAAACAATCTGGTGATGACCTAAACTAGTATGCCCACAAAAATTAGCGATCGAGAGGCTGTCTGCAAGTTTTGGGGGTCAAAGCTGCGCGATGCCAACCTCAGCTTAGAGCGTGTAAGTAAAATCTTCCACTAATAAACCGGGCACCCAGCTCCCACCGAGTTGGCGACTGCCATAGGTATCGACATCGGGAATAAATTCCACCCGATCTGTCAATGCCAGCAGATTTTCGCCCCAACAACGGTAGAGACTTTCATCAAAGCGTAAATTGGCGATCGGTGCAACGATCTCGCCCCGTTCGACCCAGAAACAGGCATGGCGAGTCATCCCCGTCACGCGCCCACTCGGTCGATCGCTCCAGTTGAGATAATGGAGATTAGATAGGTATAAACCTGTATCTAGAGTTGCTAAAATCCGATCGGGCGCGAGATCGCCAGGATCGATTTCTGCCGAACGCAGCGATTCGCTGCGATTGGCACCATTAGCGGGTTTTTGATATTCTTTGGCCGTGCGGGCATTGACCAAGGTATTGGCTAACTGGCCGCGATCGATCAGTGTCAGCTGGGCGGGAGCAATTTCACCCAGTTCGTTAAATCGCGGCACCAAACCCCGCTGAAAATTTTCGGCGATCGTCAATTGCGGGGAAAGGGCTTGTTCGCCGCGCTGTAATGCCCCAAAACAGCTCCGTCCTTGCTGCAAAGCCGCCTCGCTAATCCCGCCCCAAGAGAGCATCCCCAATAGGTCGGCAGTGGCGGCGGGAGCCAAGTAGGTACGATATTTACCGCGCTCGATCGTTTTGAGCGGTTGCGCCAAGCGGGTTAATTGCGTTTTGGACTCGGCAATTTTGGCTTGATAAGTAGCATCATCCCAATGACTGCCAGCGAGAGTGCCTTTGACGGCTTGTCCGGTTGGGGTAAACAGCGAATAATCCAAGGTATAGGA
>NZ_JANPGM010000030.1:0-3840 GCF_031423935.1 Chamaesiphon sp. VAR_69_metabat_338 | reverse complement strand
GGATGAGCAATAAATTACCAAAAAGCGATCGATTTCAACAGTTAGACTGCGGATACATCCCTGACTTCTTCGAGAAGTCGGGGATGTGTTTCCACCAGCTTGGCGGTTGCCATAGCCATTGTGACAAAATAAGAATAGTAGATTTTGCCCCACCCGATCGGGATAAACGTTCATGCTCCGCCTCTCCGAAGTCAAACTGCCGCTAGAACACACTGCAGCCGATATCCAGTCTGCCATTCTCAAGAAACTCTCGATCGCACCTAAAGACCTGATCCGTCACACCATCTTCAAACGCAGCTATGATGCGCGCAAAAAGGGGGCAGTTTCCTTTGTATACATCATCGATATCGAGACGACTAGAGAGCAACAATTACTTCAGCGATTCAAAAAAGACCCGCATATCGTCCCGACGCCCGATACTAGCTATCGCTATGTCGCCCATGCTTCAGCGGGAATCGAGCAACGCCCGATCGTGATTGGCTGCGGCCCCTGTGGGATGTTTGCGGGGTTATTACTGGCGCAGATGGGTTTTCGCCCGATTATTTTAGAGCGAGGGAAAGCCGTACACGATCGATCTGTGGATACATTTGGCTTTTGGAGCAAAGGCAAGTTCGATCCCGAATCGAATGCTCAATTTGGCGAAGGCGGTGCGGGGACGTTTTCCGATGGCAAGCTTTACAGCCGGATCAAAGATGCCAATCATCATGGGCGGAAGGTGTTGGCAGAACTGGTAAATGCGGGTGCGGCGGCAGAAATTTTGTACATTAATAAGCCCCATATCGGGACATATCGATTGGTCAAAATTGTGGAGAATATTCGCAATCAGATCGCATCTCTCGGCGGTGAAATTCGCTTTCAGAGTCGGGTGGAGCAGATAAATATCGAAAATGGGCAAGTCTGCGGCGTGACGCTAGCAAGTGGCGAATATATTGCGAGTAACCATGTCATGCTGGCTGTCGGACATAGTGCCCGCGATACCTTTGAGATGCTGCATCAGGCGGGCGTATATATCGAAGCCAAACCATTTTCGATCGGGTTTCGGATCGAGCATCCTCAGGCAATTATCGATAAATGTCGCTTGGGATCTCAAGCCGGACATCCGATGCTCGGTGCGGCTGATTATAGCTTGGTGCATCATTGCGCCAACGGTCGATCGGTTTATAGTTTTTGTATGTGTCCGGGTGGGCAAGTGGTGGCGGCTACATCCGAAGTCGGGCGGGTGGTGACGAATGGCATGAGTCAATACGAACGCAGTGGCAAGAATGCCAATAGTGGTATCGTTGTCGGCATTACCCCAGAGGATTATCCTGGTAGTCCGATCGCGGGGATTGAGTTTCAGCGGCGATTGGAGGAACGGGCATTCGAGCTAGGCGGTGGCACCTACAAGGCTCCAGGACAACTGGTAGGTGACTTTTTGGCTGGGACAGCCTCAACTGAATTGGGGGCTGTCAAGCCTTCATACAAGCCAGGGATTCACTTAGGCGATCTAAGTTCGAGTTTACCGGATTACGCGATCGAGGCTATTCGCGAAGCGATTCCCGCTTTTGATAAGCAACTGCATGGGTTTGCCATGCACGACGCTGTGTTGACTGGCGTGGAAACCCGCACATCGTCGCCGATTTGCATCAAGCGGGGAGATGACTATCAGAGTCTGAATACCAAAGGGCTATATCCTGCTGGTGAAGGTGCTGGCTACGCTGGGGGAATTCTCTCGGCGGGAGTAGATGGGATTAAAGTTGCCGAGGCAGTCGCGATGAGCATCCAATCGTCGATCGCATTGCAAACGCAGTAAAATCGAATCATTGCACGATGACTGAATAAACAATTCGATCGGGTTCAAACCATGACTCAAGTAACCGAAACCGACATTCGAGAGCTTAAAGATCTCATCCAAAATTTAGACCAGAAACTAGATACAGGCTTTGCGAAACTCAAGAACGATATTTACGATATCGAAGAGAAGATCGATAAGATCGATACTCGACTCATTGCAGTGGAAAAAAAGATCGATACTATCTGGTGGTCGGTTGCTGGAATTATTCTAACGTGGGCACTAAGCCCGCTCCTCAAGTTTTTGGCATTAACAAATTCTTAAACTGAGCTTCAATCGGTAAAATACATAGCTAGTATCCATGAATCGGATACTAGCTTGGTTTTTGTAACAAAAGATACTAAATTTACAGATGGTACCCGTTAACTTATGATACACAAAGCTAATTTTCACTAACCTCAATCTGTGCAGCGTCAAGCTAGCAAGGATTATCGCCATGACTACTGCCATCCCAGCCACCCAAAATAAGTTCGAGCGACTCAAATCCGAAAAAGATGGACTCGCGCTCAAACATGAGCTAGAAGACTTTGCACGGATCGGTTGGGAAGCGATGGATGAAACCGATCGCGAGCATCGGTTAAAGTGGTTGGGCGTGTTCTTTCGCCCCGTGACGCCTGGGAAGTTTATGATGCGGCTGCGCGCGCCGAGTGGGATCGCCACTAGCGACCAACTGCGCGTTTTGGGCGATATCATCCAGCGGTATGGCGATGAGGGGAGTGCAGACATTACCACCCGCCAGAGCATCCAGTTGCGGGGAATTCGGATTGAAGATTTGCCGGAGATCTTCCGCAAGATGGACGCTGTCGGACTGACGAGTATGCAGTCGGCAATGGATAACGTCCGCAATATCACTGGTTCGCCAGTAGCGGGACTCGAAGCGGGAGAATTGTATGATACCCGCGAAATGATCCAGGAATTGCAGGATCGGATTATTAGTAAAGGCGAGGGCAATCCCGAATTTAGCAATTTACCACGCAAATTTAACATCGCGATCGCGGGTTGTCGCGATAACTCAGTACACGCCGAAATTAACGATCTCGCCTTCGTCCCTGCGTTCAAGGATGATGTCTTTGGGTTTAATGTCCTCGTAGGCGGCTTCTTCTCTGGCAAGCGATGCGACGCGGCTATCCCGATGAATGTGTGGGTGGCACCGGAAGAAGTGGTTGAATTTAGTTTGAGTATCCTACGGTTGTTCCGCGATAACGGATTGCGTGCCAATCGAATGAAGGCGCGATTGATGTTTCTCATCGATGAATGGGGCATTGAAAAATTCCGCACGGAAGCCGAACGTGTCTACGGCAAAACTCTATTAACTGCGGCACCAAAAGACGAAATTGAATGGGAAAAACGCGACCATATTGGCGTCTATCCGCAAAAGCAAGCAGGGTTAAATTATGTCGGTTTACATATTCCCGTCGGTCATCTCAAAGCGGCTGATTTCTTTGAACTCTCCAGACTAGCGGAAGTGTACGGGACAGGCGAAGTCCGGTTTACGGTCGAGCAAAATGCAATTATTCCCAATGTTGCGGATGCAAACTTAGAACTCTTGCTCGGCGAACCAACCCTGGAAAGATTCCGAGTCAATCCTGGTAATTTAACCCGCACGGTGGTGTCTTGTACTGGTGCTCAGTTTTGCAACTTTGCGATGATTGAAACCAAGCAACACGCGGTGTCGGTTATCGATGCGGTGGAAGCTAAAGTTGATGTCCCCAAACCAGTGCGAATTCATTGGACT
Source organism: Chamaesiphon sp. VAR_69_metabat_338 (assembly GCF_031423935.1). Lineage (NCBI taxonomy): Bacteria > Bacillati > Cyanobacteriota > Cyanophyceae > Gomontiellales > Chamaesiphonaceae > Chamaesiphon > Chamaesiphon sp. VAR_69_metabat_338. Next base: position 274 of record NZ_JANPGM010000030.1, on the reverse strand, counting down.
GGATGCCCAAATTCCTGCGGTCAACCGCAAGTGGCAGATATCGGCTTGATGGGTGCCAAGATTCGCAAGGACGGTCAAACTGTTGAGGCGGTGGATATCTTTATGGGTGGTACCGTCGGTAAAGATGCCAAGCTGGGTGACAAGGTGATGAAGGGAGTGCCGCTGTCGGAATTAGATGGCGTACTAGTCGATCTATTGGTGGAAAAATTTGGAGCGACGGCCATACCAAATTAAATTACTAAGCTACAATTCATGGGTACCCACAAGGGGCACC
>NZ_JANPGM010000029.1:0-13748 GCF_031423935.1 Chamaesiphon sp. VAR_69_metabat_338 | reverse complement strand
TCCAAAGGAGAGGCTTCGCCAACGTGCTGTGTAGATCCTAGCCGAATGACTGGAGAAACCATAAGTCTGTTGCCTCAACTAAATTAGTCAGTTCGTTGATACAGCCTTTCATCCCGTTGGCGTTGGCGAAGCCTTTGCCTCAGCAAAAGCCTCTCCTTTGGAGAATCGCGATCCTTAGTTTGCTCAACTTTACGATTAGCGATTCCCAGTCCTGCGACGTTCGGCTGCAGCACGCGATCGAATTTGGGTTCTAAAACCACTGCGCTGCAATCTACGGGCAGCACGTTCGGCATCGGGACGCTCGGCATGGAAACCTTCTAAAGTCCATTTGCGGTCGCGGAGACTGCGGTAATGAACGGTATAGCCACGTTGGTAAGTGGGACGACCTTGGGAGATTGGCAAATCCGTTTTCCCCTCGAAGTTCTGGCTAAATGGTTGTGAATTTAGTGCATTTGCCGCAAAGGGCATCGCTACTAAAAATCCCGTATATACTAATGAGATAATAATTATCTTGTACATAAAAAATATCTGGTCGATCGCGAATTGAGATCCAGTGCCGCAAACGCGATCATCTTCTAATTTGTTGGTGAATGTTCCTTGGCAAAATACGCTCGAACCTTCGCAGCGATCTGAGGATGTGTCATTTTGTCAACTGTTTCGATATCGACAATGTGACCGCCCAGGTGATTTTTTTCGAGTTGTTCTTTTAGTTCGCCCTTTGCTTCACCTGGCCCAAAGATGAGAATAGACTCAGCATCCCGAATGGCTGTAATGACAGCAGCGTAGTAAATATTCAGATGTTTGGTAAAGTCTCGTTGGCGGCGATCGTCAGCGGGTACCTGAACTACTTCATAATCACCCTCAAGTGGTCGATCTCCACCACGCTGAAGCTGTTTTTCAACACCTGATACTATTTCCTCAATCTTTTCCCCTTGCTCGGTCATAGCTACCACAATAGCCTTCCGATGGTCGATCCATAGCCCTACATTGATACTCATCGATTATCTCCTTACTATTCTGTAAAAAAGGGAATATATTCTAGAATTATGATTCTAAAAAATCTTAGTCTTTACGGCGATTTTAACTACAAGTTTAAGTATCTAATTATACTCAAAGCTACTTGAAAAACAAAACCCTCTATAAGCAGATTTTAATTGTCGTTTTTTCAAGTATAATGCTTGCATTTTAATAGAGAGAAAATTGATAATTTTAGTACTAAAAACAAACTTTGTTTTATAAAGTATTAACGATTCAATTATTCTTGGGAATTATAAGATTGAGCCGCTCGATTTGCTATTCACAAAGAAGATTGTCTATGTTGCCATTGCCCGTATTCGATGACCAGTTGCTGCAAGATTTTATGAACGGGTTTTATGGATATGGCAACTATTCCGGCGATTAGTCGTTTGTCAGGATAGAAGAAGGCGGCGGGAAATCATCGCATCATTCTTGATGTATAATTAAGGCATCAAATATAGGAAGCTTTTGAACATCAAATATGATTCATAGCACCAGCACTCGCACCACGATCGCGTTACCTACGGCATTACTGGCTGCAACCGATCGAGCGGTAACAGATGGCAAGGCAAAGAGCCGTAATGAATTGATTGCTAGAGCGATTCAAAAAGAATTGGCACTGATTCGACGGGCGGAAATTGATGCCGATCTGTCTCAGATGGCTCAAGATACTGAGTACCAAGCAGAGGTATTGCAAATGGAAGCAGAGTTTGCCGTCGCTCAATGGGAAGCCTTGCAGACTATTGAGACAGCAATATGAGAAGAGGCGACGTTTATCATGTCAGGCTAGATCCGGTAGAAGGTTCCGAACAAGGCGGATCTCGCCCGATAATTGTGATTAGTCGTAACTCAATTAATACTAGTAGCCCAACAGTATTAGCGATTCCCTGTACTACATATCGCCCTGGCAAACGAGTTTATGTGACTCAAGTTCTAATTTACGCCCCAGAAGGGGGCTTAATTGCTGATTCTATTGCTTTAGCAGAACAGGTTAGAATCTTATCAAAATCTCGGTTTGGTGACTATCGAGGTAGTCTCTCGCTCGCCTCGATGGAAAAGATTTCGACTGCTTTGGCTCTAGCAATGGACTTGCCGACACGGGAGGATTTTGATATTCAACAAGAGTAGGAAGACATTGGCAGGTACTTAGACTATCGATCGAGATCTCGGCGGACTAATGCTTGAATATCGGTTCGCAATCCGGTGATTTCTGCTTGCAATGCTTTAATCGATTTTGCACTCGCTAATTCTACGTCATCGCTTTCGGCATCTCTGTCAATAAAAAATGTTGCCAAAGTTGCCGTCAAATAGCCTTCACCCCAGCGTTCCTGCGGAACAGTTTTAGTTAGTTCGATTGTATTTACACAACATATATTTCTGCTATTATTGATGTATTCGTAGTTTTCTAGCTAGTTCAAATCGTTGAATGTCTCTTGTGAAGTCAGGTCGGCAATTATCGCCTGCTGTGCAAGGTAGACTAAGTGTAAATCGACCAGTAGTTGTTTAGCATTTTCGATTTTAATATCTTGTACTTGTTGGCAAAAGATTGAATGAAAAAGTTGCTCCTCGACAGATAAACTATTCATTGATTTCCTCCTAAATCACCAGATGTCAAACGATCGAGGTATTTACTTAGAGTTGCTAGGATTGCTCATTTTATTTCGATCGGCAGCACCCTGAACTTCATTCAATGCGCCTTTGGAGCGTTCCTCGATCGTTTTCAGCGATGTCGCTGGAGCGTCGAGTGCTTTTTCAGTATTCTGTTCGATCTTGTCTAGCTGGACTGTTCCCTCGGTAGAATCGCTCTTAGCAACTGGAGGATAGCCACGTTTGATATTTTCGATCTGGACTGCTTTTGATGTTGTATCCTTGGCTGATGCGCCCGTGCAGCCACTGGCAAAAAACATCACCGTAACAAGTAAAACAGACATGAACATCTGCATGGGGCGCAGGTGGGATCGGAATGTCGAAATATATTTCATCTTAAAAATCCTCGAAATTAATAAATAACAGTGATATTGACGTTAATTGAAAAAGTTGGGAACAAAAATTAAATAAGACCTATAATTGCCGTCATCTCAGTAGGGGCAATTCATGAATTGCCCCTACTGAGATAACGGCAATCGCGTAAAAGCTATAAGTTATTTAATCCGCGATCCTTATTGCGAACGATCGAACCACTTCACGGTAAGTTGATTATCCACAGAAAATACCCCTGGCGCAGCCCAAGCAGCACGTTCGGCTTCCTCCCGCTCTTGATAGTTGCGAACGTCACCACGCAGAATGACCTTGCTTCCCGCAGTCTCGACTCGGATGTGTTTGGCATCTAGCACGGCACTGCTTTCAGTATTGCGTCAGTCTTTTTGGTAATAGTTTGCATGTTATTTGTTTAGTTGTTGTTATTTAAAAACTTAGTAGGCGCAATTCATCCATTGCACCCAAGAGGCTAAGTCAACGCTGGAGCTGCCAGCATTCCGCCAGGAGTCCAAATGAGTTCGAGCAAAATTTAGCTGCGAACTAACGGGTTACTTCAGCGACATGGCGCGGATTCCGCAAAGCGGAGGCTACGGCAACGGCAATCGCTACACCGCCCAATGTCTGGACTCGTTCGCCGATCGTATCGATTAACTCCAGTTGTTCGCCTGCATGTTTGTCGAGGAGTAAGTGCAATAATTGCCCCTGCTTCAGTTCCTATGCTGCTACCGACATGCTGATGCCGTGACTGATTTTGTCGAGCATCTGCTTCGCCTGAGTGACATCCTCAGTGGTACCTGTCACCAAAATGATGAACTCACCTGCTTGGATTTTGGTTTCGTATTTGAGTACCTCATTTTTAGGGATACCCAACCCGCCCAAAGCACCTGCTAAACCACCGATCGCGGCAGCACCAGTAGCCCCTACCAAAGTTCCTTCTAGCCATCCTGCTAACACGCCAGTAATCGGCCCAGCAATAACCAGCGGAGCCATGCCAGGAATAAAGATTACCCCCGCACCAACTAAAATCCCAAACAAACCACCAAAGAAGGTACCCCAATAAACACCTCCTGTGGCTCCGGCTGTGGCTGTATCTTGCCAGCTTAGAAATCCGCGTACATGCTCGTTTGTCTGGTAATCTTTGCCGACGATCGATAGTTTCTGCATATCGAAGCCTTGTCGTTGCAGTTCCCGTACTACTGTTTCAGCTTCAGTATGGGAGGGAAAATGCGCGACGATTGTATGTGTAAATGCCATGTTTTAATTTCCTCGATTTTGAATTAAGTATTGAAATTAGTTACCCAGTAGTTGCTAAGAGTGTTTTTTAGAATTTCCATTAGCGGCTTCGGCATCCAGGCGATCGCAAATTGCCGTTAGGGTTGCTGCTTCTGCTTCTTCCATCATTGCCAGAGCCAAATAAACAGATGTAGCCGCATAGTCCTCAGCTTTTTCCGCCCGATGTTCGAGTTTCTTAACCTCGCGACTCGCTTTCCACTCATCGACACTCGATTGCACCTCAGCTTCTTTTTCCTCAAATTGTGTTTTGAGCTTGGCTCGGTAATCATCGAATTCTTGTTTCTTAGCGGCTATGCTGGCTTTGGCTTCATCGAGTTTCGATTGAATCTCAGCTTGATTTTTTTTCGTCACAGATTTGATATCGTGTTTCAGCAATTTTGCCCGATCTTCAACTGCTTCTAAATTGTCATGAAGTTGACTGGTGAAGTTGTCAATTGCAGTACTCATGGTGTTTTAGCCAATTTGCTAAGTTTACAAAACCTGTCATTAGTATTGTCGTCGAAGAAAAAAATATGCTATTAAGCTGCCATTTCACGTCGAAGCTTTTTCAGTCAACCACTCCGGTATCAGATGACAAACAAACCAACTATTCGATCGATCTACAACTCGAACTCATTAATTTCATCCTAAGCTAAAGTTGTGAGGATTGCGTGAGGAAAATATTCTTTATTGGTCGTTACCAAAGGCATCTATGTTAATATTTAATTCGTTATTCTGTGACTTTTAATTGCTGTCGATAGCTAAAGATATTCGATCTATCTGTCTATATATTGATGTATTTTAATTTCATTTTTTCAATACAATTTAGTCAAAAGGGGTAGGCAAAATCTAAAAGCGATCGAAAAAAGCTCCCATCATCTGAGAGCTTTTTGAAAAATAACTTAATAGATCTTAATCTATGCAAATGAAATCCGCTCTCGCTTACTTTCGACTAAGGAAATAGATTCCTGGCTCATACCAATTAATTTGGCAACTCGTACAGCAGAGGTAATCGCACCGCCATGCAAACCATCACCAAGATAAGCTCCCGCATGATAAGTGTGATTCTCACCATTAGTCGCAACCACTTCATCGCGGTAGCGAAAAGATTCGGTCGTATATAAAGGAGTGTGATGTGCTTGAGTGTGAATAATTTGCTCTGGCTTGATTAATTCTTCTAGTTGGAATGATAAGAAATAATGTGGTGGCGATGAGATGTCACAAACTTGATTGAGATAGCCACTATAGCCCCAGCGGGTATCTGTCTGGAAGAAATCAAATTCTGAGGGTTTATGAATACCAAAGCGATCGTACATAGTAGCATCCTTGTGAACTACGCTAGTTATATGATTAGCTTTCCAATTAAAAAATCGCTTGGTTTCGGCATCAGTCGGATCGGCGAGTAGTGCCATTACTCGATCTGGTGGCGTGGCAAATACAACTCGATCGAATTCGTGAATTTCACCTGTAGACATCACGATTTTGACACCATCGGGACTTCGCAAAATCCGATCGATCTCGACACCTAGCACAACTTCACCTTTAAATCGCTCTAGGATTTTTTCGATATAAGTATATACACCACCTTTCACCCTTACCCAATTAGTCGAAATATAAGCACGCAAAGTCGGAATCGCTAATTCTGCCGGAAAATCATTAATTAGCTCAAACGGAATTGAGTAACTATACATTACTAATAATTTCAGCCAAGTATCACGAGTACCCGAACTTTTGAGATATGCAGACAGGGGGAGATTTGCTAGATTTTGGAGATTGGCAAATTGGATTTGCAACCATAAGCTAGCAGATCGCGCATAAAGAGTATCAAAGCGTAAATGTTCGATGAGGCGATGAATACCTGAGAAGTTATTATTTGTTACAACTCCCGATAAAAAGCGATCGCCATTATTAAAGAACATCCCCGAACCAACACTCACAGGTTCTAGTTCGACATCTAATTCTTTCATCAACGCGATAAAATCTATAAATGCAGTTGGAAATTCCAGCACGCCACCTTCAAGAATTTCAGTACAATCCGCTCGATTCGGCTGGACGTTTTTATTCAGCGTCCGAATATGTCCGCCTAATATCGGTTGTCGTTCAAATACGCTGACACGATGCCCCTGTTTATCGAGCAGATAAGCCGACACCATCCCACTCGCCCCACCACCAATTACTGCAATTTTCATGTGTTAACCTCGTTATGTGAAAAATTCCCTCCCAGGAGGGGCGGGGTGAAAATCCCCTCCTCTCCTTAGGGAGAGGCTACGCCAACGGAGCGAAAAGTGCGGTCTTGGGGCGCGAGCTTTGGGGGGGAAGCTTCCCAAGCGAGCTTTTCGGGGGAAGCTTCCCCCGAAAACGTCGCGCCCCAAACGTCGCTTGTTTCCCCAAGTAGAGCACCTTTTCAAGACAGCGACGTTTTTATTCGGGGGTTCCCCCCGCATAAAAAAACGTCAAGACAGGGGTGCCCGTAGGGCGGGGTGGGTTGGATCTCCGCAACAACTCAAACAGAATCGCGTGTGCCGCCTCAGCCATCCCCTAAAACCACATCCCCAGACAATCGTTGATACAACAATGCCCCCGTCCAAACCGTCGGTGCAAAACCTGGATAACCAGATGAAGCATTACAAAAATAAAACTGCCCTAGTGAAGTTTCATGATTCAATCGTCCCAAACCCATATTGCGTGGAGTCAAAATGGAACCATAGGAATTCCCTTCAGGACACCAGCAATAGCGTTCATTCGTAGTCGGACTACCTGTAATCTCAAACACCAGATGCTTCCGAAAATTCGGCACATAATGTTTCTCCACCACATCGAGAATCGAGTCTAAAATCTCTTGTTTTTTCTGCCTGTAAGCTTTGGGATCGCTCTCCCGTAATTGCTTAAAGTAGGCATAATTAGCAACAGTGAGAAATTCGACAATCTGACAATCTGCCGGACAATCCCGACTCGCCTCTGTCAATAAAGTGGGCGTGGTAATGGCAAAACTGGGATTAGAATAGTCATGGCGATCGTACATTTGGGCGAACGCTTCATTCAGACTTTCATGTCCGGTATGCGAGACATTCCACTTGCCAAATCCATAGTCGCGCAGATCGATATCCTTGACGACGCAATAAACCATGTAGTTAGATGCCGAATATTCATAGTCGAGTTTGCGGCGGATAGCTGTGGAGAACTTCTCCTCACCAATCATCTTGGCGGCTCGTTGAGGGTCAATGTTACAAATTACTGTGTCACCCGTAAATTCTGCGGTTTGATGGGTGGTGAGATTCATTGCCTCAACTCCCATCACCGTTTTGTTTACGACCCGAAAATTCGTGACTTCATGGTTTAGTAATACCTGTCCTCCATGAGACTCGATGACTTTCACCAACGAATTAATTACAGATTCAAAATGCTGTGTGGGGTAAAATGCCCCTGCTTGATAACCTCTAAATAATGCTACCCACGCAAAGAAAGAAAGTTGGTTTGGCGGTAGTAAAAAGTCCAGCCATTGTAGAGCTAAAAGCGTCTGGGCGGCTTGGGGAAGCTGGAATTTATCAAACACATCCTGAAGGGTGCTATTGAGGTTCGAGACGGTGCTGAACGCTGCCTGGGGATGTTTCAGGAGTTCGATCGGATTAATGGGTGGCGCAACTATTTTTAAGCCTGCACCAGTTTTCTCGACTTCATCCACAAATTGATGAATGTTATGAGAATGGTCGGGAAACAGCGCAGACAATCGATCGATTAATACTGCTGGATCTGAAGGAATATCCATTTTATAACCGGGCATTCGCATGTGGTCGAAACCATCAGGATCGTATCGTTCAAAAGTTACGTCCTTGTCCAATCCCAGTTTTTTGAGTACCCGATTGACTGTTTGCCCTTCACCGCAATCCCAAACATAATGAAATTGAGCATTAAATGTATACTTTTTCGCCATCGTAAACGTATGACCAAAGCCACCTGGATGCTCGTGAGCTTCGAGAATTTGCACGGTTTTACCAGCATTGGCCATCAACGCACCAAAGGTCAACGCTGATAAACCACTGCCAATAATCAGATAATCTGGTTGCATAGAACAGTTCCTCTTGAATCTAAAATTTATCGATTACTGCTGACACCACGACTAGTGTTCAACGCAAGATAATTCGCGTTTTACTTCTATTGAATCACTAGTACCGAGCAAGGTGCATGATGCAAAACATAGTTACTAGTGCTACCCAAAAAAATCTCACTCAACATCGATCTTTGGTTGCGTCCCATCACGATTACATCCGCCGCATAGTTTTGTGCTGTTTCACAGATTGTGCGTCCAGGATCGCCAATATTTTGAAAGACCTCGGCTTGAATATTTCGGGCGGTAGCCTCTCTTGCATAGGATTCTAACCGCTCCATCCCCTGCTGTTCGCGGTCTTGTAGTTCTTTTTGGTATTGTTGGATTACCAGAGCGTTCATCATCGGATAAGTACCACCCATGAATGGATTACTTACTGCCTCTAAACCATTTTGAAAGAGACTGAGGACATGTAAGATCGAGATCTGGGCACCATACTTTTGGGCGAGTGTGAGTCCAGATTTGAAAACTTCTGCCGATTCTGGAGAGTCACCAGTCGCAATTAAGATTTTTTGCAGCACTCAGATTCATTTGCCTCAATAATTGTTAGCTAAAATTGACAATTCGAGATTGAGTGGAGTAGCTTGAAATTCACCCCAAAGCCAATCGCATAGTTCGACCAGCGTTGGATCGTCAATTTGGGCTGGTTCGCTGTCTAGAGAGAGTTTAGCCAGGATTTCAACTCTGGATGTTTTGATATTAGGTAGAGTATTCACATCGGTATGTAAATCTGCTACTTTTGAATTGTTGTTGCGTTATTTTGAAGGGCTACTAATTAAATTACTCAAGATATTTTCCATAAATATGTATTCACATATTAGGTTGAAAATGTGAGTATCTTGTGAGGAAAATAAGATCGCAAGTTATTACTGTAGAGAAGTTATGATTTAGATCTGTATTTTTTAAATATTATTAAAAATATTAGTCGCACGGCTAATAAATAAATCGCCAAATAGATAGATTTATAGGTAAAGCCTGCCGACTTATTATCTATCAATAGGAAGAGATTTTAATTATCAACTATCCGCTCATCAGATGCTTAGTATTTAACTGTGATGACACGATCTAAGCTGATTTTCAAAAAAATATTCGTAAACTATTGTTACACTCGATCTTTAGCGCACCTTGATTTCTCTACTAATTGTAATGTGGCAATTTCTGAATATCTACGACTTTCTTAGCTGCCATATTTTCATCCGCCAAGATTGATAGAGCGATACTTGTTGCAAATTTCTATAATTATCGATCGCCACAATCCCGATAGTGTCTCTTATCAATCAAGGTTATACCGACAGTGCTAAGGCACTGTATCAGTTTTGCTGAATCACCTGCGTCAATTTGGCGCGGGCGGTAGCAACTGCCTCTGCGACATATCTTGGTGTAAGCTAAAAGCATTATCTCGATCTTTGTGCCTGATGTCTGTTTCCTTCGATCGACGTGACTGTTGGATTTTCGATATGGACGGAACGCTGACCGTCAGTATCCACGACTTCGATGGGATTAAGCGCATTCTGGGACTACCAATCGATTCCCTTTCAGGGAGGCTTCGCCAACGACCGATCCTAGAAGCTCTCAACGATCTGCCTGTCGATCGAGCTGCCCAGTTACATCAACAGCTTGACGCTTTAGAACTAGATATCGCCCACCAAGCCACGGCACAGGTTGGTGCCAGAGAACTCCTGACTAAATTGCGCTCGCGGGGCGATTACCTCCGGTAGGCTTCGCCAACGAATCGGTATCCTGACTCGCAATAGCAAACCCAATGCCCAGGCAACCCTATCTGCTTGCGGATTAGCTGAATTCTTTCCAGCAGCATTAATCCTCAGTCGCCATTGTTGTCCGCCCAAGCCCAGTCCAGACGGAATTTGGCAATTACTATCGGGTTGGAAAGCATCTCCCGATCGCTCGGTGATGGTGGGAGATTATCTATTCGATCTCGAAGCTGGGCGACGGGCTGGCAGTGCCACTGTCTATCTCGATCCAACTGGGGAATTCCCGTGGCAAGAGCACGCCGATCTGCCGATTACGACCTTAGCCGAAATCACCGCCATGCTTTAAATTGCCAGTGGCAAGTTTCGATCGAGTAAATCGGCGGCTGTCCTGGTAAATTACGGGGATGAAAATTCAGCCACTCATCCAAAGCATAACTCACAATATCGCTCAGATCGATCGTGGTTTTACCCAGCTTCCGCGCCATGTCTAGCAAACTCTTAATTGCCGCCAGCCGGACATTAATCGTGCTGGGTGCCAGTTTTCGCTCGATCGAGTGACGACGATACCTTACTACCATCTCAATTGCAGCATATCGATCGAGATCTGGTTCTGCTAACGGTATTAAACCCTAGAATTAAAGGATCGGGACGATCGAATCAAAGTGACATAAACTAGCTCCCCTAAACGCTTGGAGGTATTATGACAATCTCACAAAGTGAACGCTACGCGAACGCTACAGCTCCCACCACCTCAATCGACGATCGACCGTTGCTATTGGATGTGAGTAATACGACTCTAATCGTTACGCCAGAGCAGTTTGACGTGCTCTGTGCTAATAACCCAGGCCTCCGCCTAGAATTGACCCCGAATCGAGAATTGATTGTTATGGCTCCAGCAGGCGGTGAAAGTAGTGAAAAGAACGCAGATTTAGTCACTGATGTTAATATCTGGAACCGACAAACTAACTTAGGTCGAGTATTTGACTCGTCGGGTGGATATGATTTTGAGGCACTTGGCGGCGGAAAACCATCACCAGATGTTTCCTGGATCGAGAAGTCTCGACTAGAGGGAGTGAACATCGTCAAGTTTATTCCTGTGGTACCTGATTTTGCGATCGAACTGAGATCTGCTAGCGATAATCTCAAGCCAGCACAACAGAAAATGCTAGTGTACCAACGCTTGGGAGTAAGAATGGGATTACTCATCGACCCCAAAAACAAGCAAGTAGAAATTTACAGATCGGGACAAGAGCCAGAGGTTTTAGAAGCCCCAATGTCAATCGATTGTAATGAAGTCATGCCAGGGTTCATATTAGACATGAGCCGAATTTGGTAAGCCATTGTATCGACAAGATGTTTTCTTAGAAATTGTCGTCATTTGATACGTTCACATTCTTAATTTCGAGTGTTAATTGCTTCAAAATCTAGAGAATGATAAAGCAACGCTACACGATCGCGCAATTTCCCCTTGTCCGGTTTTGCGGTGGGCTGCTTCGTTCGCAGATGTTGGCGGTCGTTCGAAATTGTCGGTAAAATTCAAAGCGGTAGCATCGAGCGAATGCTATGGAGCAAGCGGCAAGAGAATGAGTCGAATTGCGGTGACGGCATTAGGAATATTAGGCGATCTTCATCCGACGATCGCGTTAGAGCTAAGGCAGCGGGGTCATGATGTTGTGTTTGTTACGCATGAAGTCGATCGATCGCCGCTGCAAATCCACCACTAAGGTCGTTCCAACTGACAGCTAGCTCGATCGAGATCGAAGACGCCTTGAGGATTGAAACAAGAGGGAATGCGATCGACTAATTGACCGTAGTTTTCTTGGGGGAAGGTTTGGATTGCGCCATTTTGGGCTACTTCACAGGGACGATTGATACTGCACTGCGGTTGTTTGGTGGCGTTATCGTTGACGCCAGTATTGATAATGCCAACGACGCGATTTGTCTTGAGGGAAATCATCGGCGAACCAGACATGCCACCCACGATGCTGCAACGGTGGCGGAGGGATTTTTGCCAGTTGTAGACGTCTTCTTTAACATTGGCGAGTTCGCCAGTCTGACAGGTAACGGCGTGGAGAAAATTCAGCTCGTCTTTGACGCCTTCCGAAGGTACGCCAACGACAATCGCGGGTTCGCCAGCGACTGGGGGTGCAGCGGCGATCTGGAGCGGTACGATCCCAGCAGCAATTAATTCTTGTTGAGTTTTGGACAATTCGAGGATAGCAATATCGGTATTTTTCATCGTGCCATACACCAATCTTTTGACTGGAATTGTCAACCGATCGGCTTTAAAATCATGAAAGTAGTTGACGGTAAACTGGGTCTTGGTCGATCGATTGACGATGATTTCACGATTGCCTGGTAATTTGCGCGCGGAACCCTGACAGTGGCCGTTGGTGAGCACGTAGGCGGGTGCCTTGGGGTGGACGCCAGTTGAGAACAAAAATCCCGTGCAGATGCCGTAGTTGACCTCAATCAGGCCGACACCGTTATATCTGCGACCGGCAGCAGTCGAGAGCATCTGCCAGTTGACTCGCGCGGAATTGACCTCGCGATCTGGTAGTTTCCGCCCAGATCGATCGAAGATCGCGGCATTGACGCTCGGCTCTACCATAGCGGTGCCGATCCCGATCGTCAATAAGATACCGAAGCTGAGATTGCATCCAAATTTTAAGATCGATCGCATGGGAGTCCTAAGCTGGTGAGTGAGCATTGTCAAACCGCGTCTGAGGCACGTGCTAGTGCCAGAACTTGCTAAAGTGGAGAATATCTCCGATCGAGATCCTGGCATTCTAAAATTATCATTTATGACGCAAATTTATACAGTCGAGATCCATCATCAGGGCGAAATTCACACGATCGAAGTTCCTGAGGATAAACAAATTTTACGCGCTGCTGGTGCGGCGGGCATTTATTTGCCGACTTCTTGCAATGCTGGCGTCTGTACGACGTGTGCGGCGCAAGTTTTGGAAGGGCAAGTCGAGCAAGGCGAGGGGATGGGCGTGAGTACTGAGTTGCAGGCTCAGGGCTACACATTATTGTGTGTCGCTTACCCCCGATCGAATCTGAAAATCGCGACCGAGAAGGAAGATGAAGTCTACGAGCTACAATTTGGGCAACATCAAAAGTAAGCTCGCTCTTTTTAGTAATCTTTACTCGATCGACTGACAATAGATTATTCAAAGCAAAGACAGTAGTCAATTCACTACCATCTTTGCTTTGTTCTAGGTCACAATGATTCGATAGCCGAAAACCAACCTATGCAAATGAATTGGGGTCGAGCAAATGAAACAGGTATTCATTGAAGAAGAAATTTTTGATAAAATAGACTTCACTCAAAACCCATTGAGTAAGGGTGAATATGAATATTGCACCTTCCTCAATTGCGATCTTTCATATGCCAGTCTCTCAGATTTTAAATTTCTGGAATGTGAATTCTCAGGTTGCAACATCAGCTTGGCAAAACTCACTCGAACAGCATTGATAGATATTAAATTCAAAAACTGCAAAATGTTAGGTCTGAATTTTGGTGACTGCAATGAATTTGGATTTGCAGTTAACTTTGACACCTGCATTCTCGATCGATCTTCGTTTGTCGATACAACATCTGCACTAAAGAAGCGAGTTAAACTCAAGCAGGCAGTATTTAAAAACTCTCAACTTTACGA
>NZ_JANPGM010000028.1:0-6976 GCF_031423935.1 Chamaesiphon sp. VAR_69_metabat_338 | reverse complement strand
TAGTATTCGCCCCGGTGGTAGTCGCGACGATCGTCATCGCGATCGCGGCGGTAATAGCCTCGATCGCGACGGCGTTCGGCTTCGCGTTCCCGCTGGATCTCGATCTCGCGGTAACGTTGCCAATCCCCACGATTGCCGTATTCTGGTTGCGCACCGACTTGCACTACCGCTCTAACGCGGGTGTCACCATAGCGATCTTGACCGATAAAAATAGAATTGAGGTTAATCGGAATTGCTTGCGACTTGGGAGCAATAGAGAGAACAGCGATCGCAGCTAGCGCGAGGGGAGTAATGAGTTTTAACATGACGGAGTTTGAATGGTAAATAAATAGGGTTAATTCGATCTTCGCAACTATACAGAGTGGTGGCGATGGTGTTTACCGTAGCGACCTTGGTGTGATTTGCGTTGAGCTTGTTGCTCTGGAGTCAGAATGGTATTTAACTGCTGTTCGCTAGATTGCCGGATTGCCCGCAGCTGCGCTTGTTGGTTTGCGGTCAAGTTGAGACTTTTCCAGGAGTTACCCATCTGGCGACGATCGTGACGCGCTATGAATTGCTGTTGCTGCTCTGGAGTCAAGACTGCGGCCATTTGGCTGCGAGCTGACGCTCGGAGCTGCTGGAATTTGGTCTGTTGCTCTGAGGTGAGATTCAACCGTGCCACACCACCTTTGCGCCAGCCACCGCCTTGAGTCAGTTGCGCTTGTTGCGTGGGAGTCAGGAGCGCATTGAGTTGCGATCGGTTTGACTCGCGGATGGCTTTGATTTTGGCTTTTTGGTCGGTGGAGAGATTCATCATCCCCATCTCACCAGCTTGTCTGCGAGCTTGGTGTTGTGCCTGGAGCTGGCTGAGTTGTTGGCGTTGTGCGGGAGTCATTAGTGCCTCGATCTGACTGCGAGTAGCTACCCGAAGTTGCGCGATCTTGGCTTGTTGTGCCGGAGTGAGCTTGAGATCGTCGATCCGATTCTTGTTTATCTCGCCATAAGCAATTTGTCTTGGCGCAGCATTATGGGTGAGGTAGTTATTTGTTGCAAATGCTGGTGCGGCAATCGTGATGGCCAGAAGTGGCAGCAATTTAACAAGTTGGTTTTTCATTACCGGAATCGGGGTTATTGGTAGCGAGCTGTGTTCGATCTCTATGCTGCTATCTTATGTTTTTTGCCTCTATTTCTACATCTAGCTAAGGTCACGATCGCCACCCTAAATAACCAACCGCTAGTCATAGTTAAAATCAGTTCAAAGCATGACTAAGGTAATGCTCGATGTGGAACAAATCCAGTTATGTTAGAAGAAACATCCAGAACTTGTTGTGGCTGCCAGTCACTTTTACCAACATCCGCAACGTCCTGCCACCCCAACAGCAATTTTGAATGCAAATCGAATTTCTCATGCGTCACCCTCTGAAATCGTTACTGTATGTCGAGTGGATTTTATTTGCAGTGGTAATGGCATTAGAAGTATCGCCCCGCGATGGGCAAATGCTCGAACCAAAATGGTTGAATATCGGGATTGTGGTGCTCTTGGCGGTGATGGGGTTGCGACTGCCTGCGGGTAAATTATGGGTAAGAATTCTCTATACGATCGCCCAAATTGTGCCCATATTTGTGGCTGCGGCGGTGGGAATGCGTCCGGTCGGGTTGCTGTTTATTATTGTGGTGATTAGGAGTTATCCGATCTTCGATCGCAAATATCGGTTGTGGATTACTGGCGGCATTTTTGCATTATGGCTGACGACGATGAGTTTATATCCCTATCATCAGCGCGGTCGTACAGATCGGGTCAATCGCGATCGACCAACGATAACCAGTACCAATCCGCGATCGCCAGCGACGGGTAATCCGCCACAGGTCGATCGATCGGAAGATTCACCCCAGGAAGCACGTCGCGAACGGGATGGCTTTCGGTGGGGTTTTGTCTCTTTATTTGGCGGGATCTTACTGAGCTTGCAACTATTAGTCGATCGGATTTTGGCCGAAAAACAAGCTAAAGAAGAACTCGCGATCGCCAACCAACGCATTCGCAGCTACGCCCTCAAAGCGCAGGAAAATGGCAGCTTACAAGAACGCAATCGGATTGCCCGCGAGATTCATGACTCCTTAGGGCACTCCCTAACGGCCCTCAATCTCCATCTAGAAATGGCCGTCAAACTCTCCCAAGTCCATCCCGAAAAATCGCGAGAAGTGTTACTCGAAGCCAAACGACTGGGTTCGATCGCCCTCAAAGATGTCCGCCAATCTGTCTCGACACTCCGCTCCGATCCCATGCACGATCGAGATTTAGCAACGGCAATTCAGGAGCTGGCAGATGAATTTAAGTTATCTAATTACATTCAACCGCTCTGTCAGATCGATCTACCTCCCAATCTGCCACCGTCGGTCACAATTACGATCTATCGCCTTATCCAAGAAGCTTTAACTAATATTAGTAAATATGCCCACGCGACGGCAGTGACGATCGACATCCATACCAAAGCTCATGCGATCGAACTCCAAATTACCGACAACGGACGCGGCTTCATTCCCACTAATAATGCCACTGGATTCGGCTTACAAGGAATGCGCGAACGCGTCCTCTCACTACAAGGTGAATTCGAGCTGATGAGCGCGCCCGATCGCGGTTGTCAGATCGTTGCTAGTATTCCGTGGTCTAAGGATTAAGCGTTGCTCGATACTACCGTTCACAAAATATTTGTGGGACGATTGTAGATGAAGTCGTTATCATTCTAAAGATAGTTGATAGTTGATAATTGATAGATCGTAGGGTGTGTTACGGCGAAGCCTAACGCACCGAACAATAAATCTCATGAATTATTTAGGATTGCAATGGTCGATCGTTAATGATTAAGCTTTGCCAATCCGATCGCTAATTTAACTCAAAATTTGACAATATTTATTTAATCTTTGGTGTTCGATCGTCTATTGGTGAATTGCTACTAGCATGACGATCGAAAGCGATCCGTAAAAAGGGTGGAGCTAAAAATGTGGTGACAATTACCATTAAAATAATCGCTACTTGCAATGGTTTATCGATCGCGCCACTAGCCGCACCAATACCAGCAAATACTAAGCCCACTTCACCGCGCGGAATCATCCCCACCCCGATCGCCAATCGATTGATATTGGGTTTGCCAAATACCACCCAGCCAGTAATTAACTTACCCACGACCGCGACTACGATCAGAAAGATCGCGATCGTCAAACCAGCTTGATTGGCAGGAATCGTCGGATTTAATACGCGCAAATCTGCTCTGGCACCTACCGTCACAAAAAAGATCGGGACGAATAGATCGGCGACGGGTTTAATTAAGGCATCCAATTCATTGCGCGCGTCGGTTTCATCTAAGACTAAGCCAGCAGCAAAAGCTCCTAAAATTGCTTCTAAATGAATGGCATTACTTAAAAATGCCATCAAAAAGGCAAAGCTAAAAGCAGGAACGATGATACTGCCACGCGTTTTTAAGTTTTCGACGATCGCCACAAATCCCCGATCGAATAATCCGCCTAATAACACCGCACCGACTAGAAATACCGTTGCGCTGACGATTAAATACAGCACATTACCCACATCGACAGAGCCGGTTTTAGCTAAACTCGCAACCACCGCCAAAACAATAATTCCCAACACATCATCAATTACCGCAGCACCGACAATAATTTGCCCTTCAGTAGATTTGAGCTGACCGATTTCAGCTAAAACTTTGGACGTAATCCCGATGCTCGTAGCTGTCAACGCAGCTCCCGCAAAAATCGCCGGAATCGCCGCCACATGGAAGATTGCCATCAATCCCACCGTCCCTGCTGCAAAGGGTGCCGCGACGCCCACACAGGCGACTACGACAGCTTGCACTCCCACTTGTTTGAGTTGGCGCAAATCCGACTCCAAACCGATCTCAAACAGGAGAATGATGACTCCCAGTTCGGCTAAAACTGAAATAATTTCGCTCTGAGACTCAAAAATACTCTGCGTCACTGGCGGTGATAGTTGGTAGATCCACTGCAATACAATCATGACACCTGAATCTGTAGCTGGTACCCCACTATCGGCAAACGCGATCGTCTGGAGCGCAGATATCCCCACCACAACGCCACCCACTAGTTCGCCCAAAACTGGTGGAAGATTTAAGTACAGTGAAATCTCTGCCCCGATTTTGCTGGCGATATAGATGATTACCAGACTGAGGAGTACGCCTGCAAGCAAGATCGGTGCCTGCTCTGCTGCCACAACAGCTAAAATAGGTTTGACTGCAAATAGATCGATTTCTGGCGCAGACAGTACATTCGACAGTAACGAGAGCATAGGCTAAGTGTCTACAAGTAAACTATTTTCATCCGACTTTTAAGTCCTTCATTTTAACCCTTAACTCCTAACCTTAATGGCAGAGCAAAGTAAACTCCCCCAAAGACATCCCCAAGAGAAAATCGATCGACTGATTGTCGATCGATTATTGGAGAGCGATCCGCAAGAAGCAATGGCATTAGCAGAACTAGCCAGACTACGAATTCGCTACAAAGGCTTTCCAGGTGCGACTGATATCCAGGAAAATCTCGATCGACTCCTGATCGAATGGCACATGACGGAAGAACAATTATTTGCCAAAACTCGCGAGTTACATGCTACGGAGCCGATTTATCAAGTTAAAGCCAAAAAATATCAAGAGCAAGAAGATTGGAACTAGCGCAATCTGCTGGTCAATAAAACATCGTCGCTAGTTAAATTCCGATCGCGAGAATTTAGAGCATATTTGGAAATCTGGAGAATACCGGATATTCAGAGGGTGTTTGAAAAGTCTTATTGGCTGCGATCGTAGGTTGTAAATCCCCCTGCTTGGTGCAACACATGCGGAGGGAACCTCCGCGTGATTGCATCCGCTAAATCCCCCTTTTTAAGGGGGACTTTGACTCTTACTCCCCCTTTTTAAGCTACCGTGTATACACAAGTATAGAGAGAAGCGAAAACCCTAGAGATCCCCCTAAATCCCCCTTCAAAAGGGGGACTAAGAGTCCGGTTCCCCCCTGCTTGGTGCGCTTCCTTGCGCGGGGAACCCGCGCGGAGCGCATCCGCTTTTTAAGGGGGGTTAGGGGGGATCTAGATCTACGAATGTGTATGCACGGTAGCTTTTTAAGGGGGGTCAGGGGGGATCTTCTAGGGGCTAAGCTTAACTAAATTTAGTTTTCAGACATCCTCTGATAACACCATACAGATGTTTTCGAGCGCACATAGCAATCCTAAACGAGCATCTTAATCGTAGGGTGTGTTATCGCGAAGCGTAACGCACCAAAGACTAATAAACTAGTTAAGCTTAGAACCTATTTCTAGCTTCTGAATTAATTGTTGGTACTTTTGATAAGCGGTAGGATTGGATTTCTGAATTAATCCAGATTGCTTCTTCAACGAGCTGACAAGCTGCGGAGTGAGTTGAACTGCTTTTCTATAGTCAGAAATTGCGTTCTGTTTGTCTCCAGACATTTCTCTGACAAATCCTCGGATTGCATAACTTTCACTTTGTTTGGGATCGAGTTGAATTGCAATATCGAGATCTGCCAAGACATCTCGTTCGCTACCATTGAGAATCTTAAAAAATCCCCGATTGCTATAAGCTGGTGCTAACTTCGGATTGAGGGCGATCGCCCGCTCGGTATCTACCATTGCTGCGGTCAAATCGCCCAATTCAAATTTAGTATTACCTCGATTTGTGTAAGCATTATAGTTCTGAGGATTGATGGCGATCGCCCGATCGTAATCATTAATCGCGCCTTGTCGATCGCCTAATCCAGACTTAATGTTAGCACGATTAAAATAAGCATTTTCATTTTTAGGATTGAGCGCGATCGCCCGATCGCAGTCTGAAATCGCTCCTGTTTTATCACCTAAAGATAATTTAGCTTCGCTCCGAGCATTATAGTGTGAATCTTTCTTCGGTTCGAGCGCAATCAATTTGTTAAAGTCAGATAGCGCGCCCTGTCGATCGCCTAATTCAAATTTAATGCTACCTCGGAGAGCATATATATTTGAGTTTTTTGGATCTAATAAAATCATTTTATCTAGATCTAATATTGCCCCTGCCTTGTCTCCCAATTTGATTTTAAAAATAACTCTAGAACCGTAAGCTAATGGTTCTTCAGGGGCTACTGTAATTGCTTTATCATAGTCAGCTAACGCCCCTGGTTTATCGCCTAATTCTAATCTGAGGTTACCTCGTGCAGCGTAATTCCGATAGTCTTTAGAGTCGAGCGAAATTGCAGTATTGTAGTCTAATAATGCACCTTGTTTATTTCCCAATTGAGATTTGAATTTTGCTCGAACGACGTACCCTCTTGCTTCTTTAGGGGTTAGAGCGATCGCTTTTTCATAGTCTGCTAATGCGCCCTGTCTATCGCCTAGTTTGAGCTTGACATTGCCCCGACCGATATAACCTCTGGTAGCGTTAGGATTATCGATCGAAATTGATTTTCCATAGTCTTGTAAAGCACCTTTGGTATCGCCTAGTTTTAATTTCAGATCGCCCCGATGATGATAAGCCAATGGTAATAAATCGGGATCGATCGAAATAGCCTTGTCATAGTCCGCCATTGCGCCGCGAATATCTTCTAATTGTTCCCGAACGAAACCTCTTCCGGTGTGAGCGATTGAAGATTTAGCATCGATCGAAATCGCCCGATTGTAGTCGGCTAGCGCGCCTTGTTTATCGCCAAACTGAAGTTTAATTACGCCGCGACTGCTATAAACTGCCGATTCATTGGGATCGATAATGGCGGCTCGATCGTAATCTGCTAAAGCTCCTGACTTATCGCCGATCTTCGCTTTGAATGAACCCCGACCTGTGAAAGGATAAGTTTGGTTGGGTGCTATGGCAATTGCTTTGTCAAAGTCTAACAATGCTCCTTGACGATCGCCTAATTGAGCTTTGATATTGGCTCGCATGGTATAGCCAACATTTGATTTTGGATCTAGCAAAATTCCTTTGTCTGCATCTAATAA